>JBAPQQ010000643.1:0-6746 GCA_049280695.1 Mycobacterium sp. | reverse complement strand
GGGCTGCAGCGTGCCGCGATGCACGAGTATGCCGTCGGTGTGATCGCCGACGCGGTACAGCTCCGCGGGCAAAGAAGGGTCGATCCATTGCGACCCGTGAACCGCTGCCGCCGACATGCCGCCGAGCACGGCCTGGCGGTTTGCCCACAGCCACGCGGCCTCGGCCCGGGCGACCGCCGTGATCTCCGAGCCACATGGCACGTACACGTTCCGGTACACCGCCTGATGCTTGCTGTAAAGCGCTCGTCTGCTGAGCGCGCCCGTTGCAAGTGCTTCTGATCCGATGAACGGCCAGCAGTTTGCCCCCATGCCAGCACGCTGGCACGAAACCGTGCCGACCGGTATGCCCGCATGACGCGGCTGTGGATAACTCCTCCGCCCCCGCCCCTGCAAAGCCCCCCGACGCCCCCCGCGAAATCAAGTTACCCGCACGCTTTTTGACGAATTCCCTGCAGGTAACCTGATTTCGGCTAGCCAGGAAGCGGCGCGCTACCGCGGTGCCCGCCACATCAGCCACATGGTGGGCCCTCTGTCTGGCAGGTCGATCTCGCCGGTGACGTCGAAGCCGAACCGGCTGTAGTACGGGACGAGGTCCGGCTTGGTGGCCTCGAGGTAGGCGGGCGCGGCCTCGGCGTCGCAACGGTCCAGCCGCGAACGCAGCAGCGCCTGGCCGAAGCCCGCGCCGCGCACGGACGGGTCGGTGCCGACGACCATGAGATACCAATGGGGTTGCTCGGGATGGCTCTCCTTCATCGCCTCGACGACCTTCTGCGAGGCCGCCGTGCGCGAGCGAAACGCCCAGATGAAGGCCGGCGTCATCAACCATTCCTCGAGCCGCGTCGACTGCCACCGGCCCGGCGGGTCCCATAAGGTGGCGCCGCCGATCAAGCCGTCCCGGCTTGCCACCTCGGCGCCGTCGCGGGCCAAGAAATGCCAGCGCGTCATCGTCGCGAACATCCGTGGCAGCGCCCTGGCGCGGTCGGCGGCTTCGGGCAGCATCCACGTCATCACTGGATCGTCGTGAAACGCCCGTGCCAGGACGGCTGAAAGGGGGCGGATATCGGCCTTGCGCGCGGGCCGAACGCCGATGGTCATCCGCGGGTGATATAGGTCTGCAGCTGCTCCCGTTCAGCGTTCAGTTCGTCCATGCGCGTCTTGACCACGTCGCCGATGCTGACGATCCCGGCCAGCCGCCCGTCCTCGATGACCGGCACGTGCCGCACGCGGTTCTCGGTCATCAACCCGCTGAGGCTGTCCACGGCGTCTCGCGGTGTACATGTCACCGCGACGGCGGTCATGATCAGCGAGACCGGCTGCGCGAGAAGATCGGCGCCCTGGTCGTCGAGCTGGCGCACGACGTCACGCTCGGACACGATGCCGACCACCGAGTCGGAGTCGACGACGACCATCGCGCCGATGTTGAGTTTCGCGAGGCCGGCCAGCAGTTCCGTGACCGTCGAGTCGGGGCCGATGGTGGCCACCGCCGAGCCCTTGTTCCGCAGCACATCCGCGATCCGCATCGACGCCTCCACCCAAAGTGACCCGGTTCACACCAGGCTAGGGCCAACTGCCGCGGTGCGAAAGCCTCGACTTCGTAACGGCGATATGGAATACCTGAGGACATGATCGAGGTCATTTTGCTCGGCACCGGCAGTCCCATCCCCGACCCGCAGCGGGCAGGCCCCTCGACGCTGGTGCGGGCGGGGACCCAGACGCTGCTGGTGGACTGCGGCCGCGGGGTGCTGCAGCGGGCCGCGGCCGTCGGAGTCGGCGCCAACGCGCTCAGCGCACTGTTGCTCACCCATCTGCACAGCGACCACATCGCCGACCTCGGCGACCTGCTGATCACCCGCTGGGTCGGCACGTTCACACCCGACCCGCCACCACTGCCGATCATCGGGCCGCCCGGCACCGCAAGAGTCGTCGACGCGATGCTCGACGCGTTCGGACCGGACATCAGCTACCGCATCGCCCACCATGCCGACCTCACCGCGCCGCCCGCGGTAGAAGTCCAGGAAGTCACCGAGGGGGTGGTGTGGGCGCAGGACGGCGTGCGAATCCTGGTGGCGCCCACCGATCATCGGCCGGTGGCACCGACAATCGGATTCCGGGTCGAGTTCCAGGGCGCGTCGGTGGTGCTGGCCGGCGACAGCGTCCCGTGCGAATCTCTCGACGAGCTTGCCGCGGGCGCAAATGCCTTGGTGCACACTGTGATTCGAAAAGATCTGGTGGAGCTGCTACCGCAACAGCGCGCCCGCGACATCTGCGACTACCACTCGTCGGTGGAAGAGGCGGCAGGTACGGCTGCGCGCGCCGGCGTCGACACCCTGGTGCTCACCCACTGCGTCCCCGCGGTCGCACCCGGTCAGGAGGACGATTGGCGCGCGAAGGCGGCGTCGGTGTTCGGCGGACGCGTCGAAATCGGCCCGGACCTGCACCGTGTCGAGGTGCCGGCGCCGGCCGGCCATGGTGACTGGGCTTGAGCCGAGACGCTCCGCCCGCTTCGCGATGCTCTACGGCAGCCGCTAAGCCAACCTGGTGATTTCCACGACGACGGCGAGATCGGTTGACCCACCGCCGGAGTAGATGCCTTTGAGCGGAGTGACGTCGGCGTAGTCGCGGCCGACGCCGACGGTGACATACTGCTCGTTGATCTCTTTGTCGTTGGTGGGGTCGAAGTTCCACCACCCGCCGGTCCATACCTGGATCCAGGCGTGACTCTGCCCGTCGACCGTGTCGCCGAGAGTCGCTTTGCGGCGCGGATGCAGGTACCCGGAGACGTATCGAGACGGAATTCCCATGCTGCGCAACAACACCAGGGTCAGGTGTGCGAAGTCCTGACACACGCCCTTGCCCTCCCGCAACGCGTCCAGAGCCGAGGAGTGCACACCTGTGGTTCCTGCGACGTAGTCGAGTTCGCTTTGCACCCATTCCACCGCCCCGGTCACAGCGCCATGCGGGTCGTGGTACTTGCTGATCCGCTCGGCGACCCGCTGAAGCCGCTTGCTTCGGGGCGTGTAATGCGTCGGGCCGAGCACTTCGTCGAACCGGTCGACGACGGCCTCGGTCTTCAACTCGTCCCAGGTGACCCTCTCTGCGGGTGGTTCGGCCTTGTCGGTCTCGACGACGGACGCCGCGGTGACTTCCAGTTCCGTGTGAGGGGCGTGCAGGTCGAACGCGGTGACCGCGGTGCCCCAGTAGTCGATGTAGCGATACGACCGGGTGGCCGGCACGGTTTCGACCCGGCTGAGGATCACGTTCTGCCGGTTGTCCGACCGCGGCGTCAGGCGCGCCTCGTTGAACGACGCGGTGGCCGGTGACTTGTATGCGTAGCCGGTGGAGTGCACCACCCGAAGCCGCCACATCAGTTGTCTCTCTTCGCGCAACCGCTCATCGACTAGATCTCCCCGTCCTCGATCACCAGCGCCCCGTTGCGGCCCGCGTCGCTCCACGCCACCCACGGAGCCGAGTGGAAGTACTGCAGGGCCAGCGCCTCTCCGAGTTCGCGGCAGGTCTGCTGCAATGCCGCCAACCGTTCCTCGAGGTGTTCCAACAAGATTCCGGGACGCAGAAACTCCAATTCGCTTCGTGCCCGTCCGAGCAATCGTTGTGTCTCCGCGGTTGCACCCAGCCGACTGTGCGGCCGATGGTCGAGTTCTTCGAGACTGTGCTCGGCCAGCCGCAGCGAGTAGAACAGCGAGCGCGGGAAAAGGCGATCGAGCAACATGAATTCGACCACGCGACTGGCGTCGAGCACCCCGCGGTACGTGCGCAGGTAGGTGTCGTGGGCCCCGGCCGACCGCAGCAGCGTCACCCACGCAGGCGAGTCGGCGCTGTCCCCGACCCGCGACAGCAGCAAGCGCACGGTCATGTCGACTCGTTCGATCGCACGCCCCAGCACCATGAACCGGTACCCGTCGTCGCGGGACAGCGTCGAGTCGGCGAGCCCGGCGAACATCGCCGCACGACCTTCTATGTAGGCGAAAAATTCGTGCGGGCCGAGGCGTTTGGCAGCGCGCTCGCGCTCCGGCAGCGCGTTGTAGGTGGTGTTCAGGCACTCCCACAACTCTGTCGACGTGACCTCGCGAGCAGATCGCGCGTTCTCGCGGGCGGCCGACACCGCGTCGACGATCGAACAGCCGTCCTCGAGGCCGCGAGTGAACGCGACGAGGTCGGTGAGCGACCACACGTTCAGCGGCGACTTCGGCGGGGTCACTCCCAGCACCCGTAACAGCACTCGGGACGTGTGGTCGGGGTCGACGCTGGAGTCCTCGAGCAGCTGGTGCACGGTCACGTCCAAGATACGCGCGGTGTCGTCGGCGCGCTCGACGTACCGGCCGATCCAGTACAGCGATTCGGCGTTGCGTGCCAACATGATTCGCCCCCCGCTACTGTTGTTGCTGCTGCTGCGACGACGTCAGCCCGGGTCCCATCTCGGTCGGTGACTGCACCTGAGCATCCCGCGGAAGCCTGCGCACCACTTCCGCGGCGGCGAGCTCCCGGTCGGGCGCAGAGGCACGCGAGGCCAGCACCCAGGTGTCCTTGGACCCGCCGCCCTGACTGGAGTTCACCACCAATGACCCCTCGGTGAGCGCGACGCGCGTCAGCCCACCCGGCAGCACCCAGACGCCCTCGCCGTCATTGACGGCGAACGGCCGCAGGTCGACGTGGCGGGGGGCGAGCCGGTCGCCGATCTGGGTCGGCACCGTAGACAGCTGCACGACGGGCTGGGCGATCCAGCCACGGGGGTCGCCGCGGATCTTCTTCGCCGTGGCGACGAGCTCGCGCTCCGACGCGTCGGGTCCGAACACGATCCCGTACCCTCCGGAACCTTCGACGGGTTTTATCACCAGCTCGTCGATGCGGTCGAGCACCTCCTCGCGTTCGTCGTCGAGCGAGCAACGGAAGGTGTCGACGTTGGCCAGCAGTGGCTTCTCGCCCAGGTAGTACTCGATGATCGTCGGGACATAGGTGTAGATCAGCTTGTCGTCGCCGACGCCGTTGCCGACGGCGCTGGAGATCACCACGTTGCCGGCGCGGGCGGCGTTGAGCAGGCCGGCCACGCCCAGCACCGAGTCGGGCCGAAACTGCATCGGATCCAGGAAGTCGTCGTCGATACGCCGGTACACGACGTCGACCTGGCGCTCGCCTTCGGTGGTGCGCATGTACACCTGGTTGTCACGGCAGAACAGGTCGCGACCTTCGACCAGTTCCACGCCCATCTGGCGTGCCAGCAGGGAGTGCTCGAAGTACGCGGAGTTGTAGACACCGGGGGTGAGCACGACGATCGTCGGGTCGGCCTCGTTGGTGGCGGCCGAGTTGCGCAGCGCCCGCAACAGGTGCGACGAATAGTCGCCGACTGAGCGAACCTTGTTGGAGCCGAACAGGTTTGGAAAGACGCGCGCCATCGTGCGGCGGTTCTCCATCACGTAGGAGACCCCGGACGGCGACCGCAGGTTGTCTTCGAGCACGCGGAAGGTGCCGTATTCGTCGCGGACCAGATCGATGCCGGCCACGTGAATGCGCACGCCGTTGGGCGGGTTGATGCCGGTGGCCTCACGGTGGAAGTGCTTGCACGAGGTGACCAGCCGGCGAGGGATCAGCCCGTCACGAAGGATGTTCTGCTCGCCGTAGATGTCGTCGAGGTAGAGCTCCAGTGCATTGACCCGTTGGGTGATGCCGCGCTCCAGCCGGGACCATTCGGTGGCGGAGATGACGCGCGGCACCAGGTCGAGCGGAAACGGCCGCTCCTGACCGGACAGCGAGAACGTGATGCCCTGGTCGATGAACGCGCGGCCGAGCGCCTCCGACCGGGCGGCCAGGTCGGAGGCATCCGACGGCGCCATCTCGGCATAGATGCCCTTGTAGGGGACCCGGACGGATCCGCCCGGGTCGAACATCTCGTCGAACGCCGACTTGTACGGGCCGCGGCGGTGGTAGCCCTCGAAAATACCGTCGAACTTCCTCACCGGCCGTGAGCTGTCGCGCGTCGATCGTCCGTCGGTGGTCAGGGTGCGAACGCTCACCTCAAACATGCTGCCCCACGTAGCTCGTTTTGGCAGGCCAGCGGGCCGACTGGTAGCCTGATCAGTTGCTGGAAGGGCAGCCCCTCGACATATTTCAAGCAGAAAACGAAGGAACTCACGCGTGGCCAACATCAAGTCGCAGGAAAAGCGCAATCGCACCAACGAGCGCCGCAGACTGCGCAACAAGTCGGTGAAGTCGTCGCTTCACACGGCGATCCGCGCGTTCCGCGAGGCCGCCGACAACGGTGACAAGGACAAGGCCACGGAGTTGGCGAAGGCGGCCGGACGCAAGCTGGACAAGGCCGCGAGCAAGGGTGTCATCCACAAGAACCAGGCCGCCAACCGCAAGTCGGCGCTGGCGCTCACGCTCAACAGGCTCTGACCTACCGGCGCCGCCCCACAAGTTCGGCGACGCGCCTCGTCGTCGCCTCCAGCACGTAGTCGGCGTCGGCCGCCGCGCCCTTGACGTCCGCATTCAGCGCAGCGACCAGGCGCAGCGCCTCGGCGACCGACTGCGTGGACCAGCCGCGGGCCTGCCGCTGCGCCTTCTTCACCCGCCAGGGCGGCATTCGCAGCTCTGCTGCCAGCCGGTAGGGGTCGCCGGACATCGGCCCGACGCGGGCGATCGTGTGCACGGCCTCGGCGAGAGCGTCGGCGAGCACCACGCGTGGCTCGCCGCGGATCATCGCCCAACGCAGCGCCTCGACTGCGCCGGCGACG
>JBAPQQ010000642.1:0-2144 GCA_049280695.1 Mycobacterium sp. | reverse complement strand
GAAGTGGACGTCGCCGGGCTGGGGCTTGGTCGACCCGGCCGGAATCTCGGAGAGCGATGCGAGCGCGGCGCCGGCCTCAGCGGACGCCAGCACGGTCCAGTAGAACTTCGGTACCGCCCAACCGGTTTCGCCCGATCGCGCGACGGCGCCGGTGGTGACGGTGTGGGTGTGGACGTGATCGGGGTGGCCGTAGCCGCCGTTGGGGTCGTAGGTGACGACGACGTGCGGGCGGAATCGGTCGATGATCGCGGTCAGCTCGTCCACGGCCGCGTCGCCGGCGTCGATGAACCGGGGGTGACGCCGAGGCGGTGTGCCCGCCATGCCGGAATCGCGCCATCGGCCCGGACCGCCGAGGAACGCCGGTTCGCCGGCACCGAGGATCGCCAGCGCCTTGGTCAGTTCACCGATGCGGTAGCCGCCGAGCTGATCGGCGTGGGCGACGGCCAACAGGGCGTAACGGTCCCCGATCACCTCTCCCTCCTCGCCGAGGGTGCAGGTGACCACCCGCACGTCGGCCCCCCGCGCCGCGTAGTGGGCGATGGTCGCGCCGGTGGTCAGGGTCTCGTCGTCAGGGTGAGCGTGAACGAACAGCAGCCGAGGTGTCGCCATTACTGCGGCATCTTCACCCATTGGCCGGCGTCGGCGACGATTCCCACCGGCACCGCGCCGGACAGGCTGACGTTCTCGACCCTGGGACCGGCGGCGACGATCGTGGTGTCCTGCAGGATCGGCAGCACGGTGGACATCCGCCACAGCCTGGGCTCCATGAAGTCGATCACCTCGCCGATCGGGACGTGGCCGATCAGAGCGGCGTCGATGCGCGGCTGAAGCGCCGGGTCGCACACACCGGTGATGTTGTTGGGCACCGGAACCGGGGCACCCGGCTCGGGTGCCGGTGCGGACGCCGGGGTGATCGGCGACACCGTGGGCGTGGCGGTCGAGGCGGGGCCCGGGGTCGGAACGTTCGACGCCGGCGGGAGGGCGGTGCATCCGTAGCGCGACGCCAGCTCGGTGGCAAGGTCACCGCCGGCGCGATGCCAGCCGACGACGGCGTCCACCCGGTTGTTCGGCACCGCGTCGCCGTAGAGCACCGTCGGGTCCATTGCCTGCACCGACGCCGAGATCCCGACGTTGCGCAGCTGGTCGGCCGCGGTGTTGGCCACCGCGACGGATGTCGGGTCGTTCGCGGCGACGCCGATCACCATCGTCAGCGGAACGCCGTCCTTGCTGATCTGCCCGCGCGTCGACTCGGGAGTCGGCTCCTCCGGCGGCGTCGCCCCGGTGGTGACGCTGGTGTCGACGTCGTAGCCGGCACTTATCAGCAGCTCCAGCGCGGCCTCCTTGCTCAAGGCGGGCGGCGCGGTCGGCACATAGCCGGGGTCGGACGGCGAGCGGATCTGCGCCTGCGCCAGCGTCACGGTGTTGTCGCTGCCCGCCCCGACGGCCGCCAGCAGGTCGACGTCGAGCAAGCCGAGGATCGCCCGGCGCACCTGCCCTTCCGCCAGCTTCGGCTGCACCGCGCGCAGCGACAGCTGCATGGTGCGGGGCGTCATGATCCTGGCCGTGCGCACGTCCGGGATCGCCGACAGCTGCGCGAAAGCAGCTGCGCCGCCGTGCACTTGGGCCACCTGGGTGTCGCCGTTGCGCATCGAGTCGGCCAACGCGGCCGGCGCGCCCGCCCGGCGCATCAGGATGTGGTCGGGCAGCGCCTGGGCCGCCCAGAACCGGTCGTTGCGGGCCAGCAGGATCTCGTCGCGCTGCGGGTCGATGTTCTCGACGCGGAACTGCCCGCCCGTCACCGGCATCGCACGGGCCAGCCCGGCGGTGAACCCGCCTGGCACGTCCTTGACGATGTGTGCCGGCAGGATGTCGGTGAACAGCTCCCGCCACGCCGGGTACGGCTGCGAGAACGTCACCACCGCCTGTTTGCCGCCGTCCAGCGACTGGACCCCGGTGATCAGGTTGTAGCCGGCCGGGTCGACCACCCCGGGCTGGGTGACCATCTGGCGCCACAAGTACCAGAAGTCGTCGGCGCCGATCGGCGCGTTGTCGGTCCACTGGGCCTCGGGCCGGATCTTGTAAGTGACCGTGAACGGGTTTTCGCTGGTTACCTCGGCCGAGACCAGCAGCGTCGGATCCATCTC
>JBAPQQ010000641.1:0-1644 GCA_049280695.1 Mycobacterium sp. | reverse complement strand
TGCCTGACGAGGTCGCGGACGGTGACCTCGCCGACGCCTTCGACGTTGGCGGCACGGGCCACCAGTTTGACAAGGTGCGGATGCGGCGGCGCCAGTTCGGCGGCGTCCTCGACGCAGACGATGCGTTCGTCGGGCGACACCGCACCGAGAGTCGCAGCCAGCAGCGTGGTCTTTCCGGCCCCGGTGCCGCCGGTGACGAGGAAGGCCAGCCGCGCGGCGATGATCCGATCGACCAGCTCCTCCGCCTCGGGCGCGATGGTTCCGGCCCGCACGAGCGCCGGCAGGTCTTGCGTGGCGGGACGCAGGACCCGCAGCGACAGACAGGTTCCCGCGGGTGCCAGCGGCGGCAGGATCGCGTGCAGCCGCACCGCGAACTGGCCGGTGCCCAATCCCGTCAGGTGTCCGTCGATCCACGGCTGAGCGTCGTCGAGCCGGCGACCGGCGGCGAGGGCCAGCCGCTGGGCGAGCCGGCGCACCGCCGCCTCGTCACTGAACCGGATGTCCGTGCGCCGCAGGCTGTTTCCGTCATCGACCCACACCGCGTCGGGACCGGTGACCAACACGTCGGTGGTTCCGTCGGCGCACAACAGCGGCTCGAGGATGCCCGCCCCGGTCAACTCGGTCTGCAACATCCGCAGGTTCGTCAGCACTTCGGCATCGCCGAGCACCCCACCCGACTCTGCCCTGATCGCCGCCGCGACCACATTCGGGCGAAGCGGCGCCGATTCGGCAGCGAGCCGTTCCCGGACGCGGTCGATCAACGAGGTGTTCATGCGGCCTCCGGCATCACGTGGCGGCCCAGGATCGCTAGCACGCGCCGCGCGGCGACCAGCAGCGGTGAACGCTGACGCAACCGCAGCCCGGCACGTTCGAGGCGATCGTCCAGATTGGGCTCAGGGCGCATCGCCGCGAGCAGTGGCAGTCCGGTGGCGCGAGCGACGTCGGCGGCGCGCAGTCCGCCGGGCGACGGACCGCGCACGACGAGACCGACGTTGGGGTTGATGCTCGACAGCGTCGGCGTCATGGCCGAGGCGGCCGCGCAGGAGCGCACGTCGCACGCGGCCAAGAGGACGACGAGATCGGCCGAGTCCAGCGCAGCTTCAGCGGCCTCGGTGAGCCGCCGCGGGAGATCGCACACCACCGTCACCCCGCCGCGCCGGCCCGCGTCGACGATCGCAAGCACCGATCCGACGGTGATGTCGGCTTCCTGCCGCGCGCCCGACAGCACGCCTATACCGCGGTGGCAGGGCAACGCGTCGCGGATCGCGGCGAGGCTGACCCGTCCGCTCTGCACCGACACGTCGGGCCAGCGCAGGCCCGCTTGTCCTTCGAGGCCAAGGAGCAGATCCAGGCCGCCGCTCCACGGGTCGACGTCCACCAGAAGCGTGTCGGCGGCCGCGATCGCCAACGCGGCACTGAAGGTCGACGCCCCGGCACCTCCGCGGCCACTGATCACCGCCACCGTGCTTCCGCGGGCCGTTTGACCGGAGTCGCTCGCGTCGGAGAGAACCTCGACGAGTTGCGCCTCTTGCTCCGGCAGGCGCATGACATGTTGTGCGCCAACCGATATCGCGGCCTGCCAGGTTTCCTCCGGCGGCTCCCCGCCGACCAGCAGGATCACTCGTGCCCGCCGCGGCATTGCGG
>JBAPQQ010000640.1:0-4622 GCA_049280695.1 Mycobacterium sp. | reverse complement strand
GTGAAGACGTACAGGCCGCCGGTCTCCTCGTCTTTGAGCGCCGCGAGCAGCGGGTCCCACCAGGCGTCGGCGAAGTCCTGCGCCTCGTCGACGACGATCGCGTCGAACCGGTGGCCGATTTCGAGGTGCGTTGCAAGATCGGCCATCTGGAGCGGCAGGTCGTGTTCCCAGAACTGCACCGTCTTGTCGGTCCGCAGCGCCTCGTCGGGACCTTCAGGCGCGCCCCACAGCATGCCGAGCGCGTGGAACTCGCCCACGTATCCCGGCTGTTGGCGCCGCGGCCAAGTTGCGCTGACGCGCTCCAGATACGAAGCGAGCCCGTGGGAGTAGCAGACCAGGGCTACGCGTTGGCCGCGCTGCGACAGCCGGCGGGCCTGTTCCATCGCGAGGAAGGTCTTGCCGCTGCCGGCGCCGCCGCGGACTTCGACTCGGTTCAGCAGGCGAATGGCGTCGAGGATGACGCCCTGGTGTTCGGTCAGTGCGTCGGCGGCATCTTCGTTGGCGAGTGCGCGAGCGACGACGTCGCGTTGCGGCAATCCCCTGCCGCTCAACACTGTTCGCAGCTGAGCGATGCCTGCCTGGGTGAGCAGCGGGCGGTCGAGTTCCTGGCGGATGAGGATGTGGCGCAGTTGGTGCGCCAGTGCCGGCATATTGGTTCGGTCGACGATCTTCCATCGGGGGCATTCGGGCAGCGCGAAATCCTCGGGCAGCTGAGTGTCGGGGAGGACGACGACGTGGTCCCAACGCAGTCGTCCCTGCGTCCACCGCGGGTCGCTCTCGACGTAATCGCGCAGGGCGTAGCTCGCTTCGCGAGCCTGACGGACGGGTTCGATGTCGACCTGTTTGTCCCCACGGATCTGACACCAGCCGATGCCGTCGTGCCACACCTCGCCGCCCTTGACCTCCAGACAGATGATGCCGGCGCCTTCGATCGCGACGACGAAGTCCACCTCATGGTCCTTGAGGTGGTCGGTGACACGCTGGCCGGGGATGACGAGATCCTCGGGTAGGAGCTGTTCGATCAGTGTTTGGTAGACGCGACGCTCAGCGCGGTTGGCCAGACGAGGGCTTTCGGTCGCAGTGATGGTCACGTTCGCTCCTCCCCGTGCCCGTCCCCGGTCACGATATCTGCGGCGCTGTGCCCTCGTGGGCGTGCCGGAGGAAATGCTGCGACGGCCAGGCGCGTTTGGCCCTGCCCAACCGGCACCGTCGGATGCGTCGGCGACGACACGACTGATGGCATTTCTCGGCCGGACGGTCAACTAGTCGACGCCACTCCCCGCTGCCTGCGGCGAGCGGGGTGATCGGGACGGATGGTGCGCCGATGAAGTCAGCGGGCAAGCCGGGCGGCCACCACCGGCTGCCCTGGACCGGTCAGCTCACCGACGGCGCATGGCCGACCGGTGATCGCCATCAGCACGGCCTCCGCCGGCCCTGAAACCTCTGGCCCTGAGCCGTGGCTCCAGTCCAGATCGGACGTGACCAGGTGTACACCGCGGGCGATGCGCCACGTCGGCAACTCTAGGCTGCGCACGCTGGAGTCCAGGACCAGGCGCAGCCGTTCAGCCGGAATTTCGCGTGGCAGACCGAGTGGCCGGCGGATGTCTTGATGATGGATGGTGACATCGAGCAGGGCGAGCCGTCCTCCGAAGATTGCGGCCAGCCTCTGTGGCCTCAGATGAGCCCGCAGCTTGTCGAGGAGCTCGTCGGTACTCAGCGGCGCGAGTTCGTCGACGCCGACCTGGTTGGTGTGGACTATCCGACCGCGGATGGCACGGCGAAACATCCCAAGTGGACTTACGTCGAAGCTCATCACGTGAGCGACCACGTCGCGGACACGCCAGCCCTCGCACAACGAAGGGGCTTCCCATTGCTCGGGCCTCAGCGTCGCCAGAAGATCCGCCAGGTCGGTCCGCTCGGCCGTCGCCATCTGGAGAGCGTTCACGGCATCCCTTCTCAGACTCAGCCTGGAACTGGTGAAAGCAAGCCTCGCGCATGCTCAAGATCTCTGTCCAGCCAGGGACGCACGAGGGATGACCAGACGCCGCCTCGCTGTAGGCGGCGTACCGATGGGTCTCTCACCCGGGCCGGGCGCAGCTGTGTCCAGCCCTCGTCATCTAGACGCGAGCGCCCACTGAACCCTTAAATTGTTGTCGGTCGTCTGGAGTAGCTTGCGACCATGATGGCAAGGCGCCGATCGGACTCCAACGACAACGTTGGTTGCGTCACGATCTTTGCTCTGCTCCTGGTCATCGGGCTGATCGTGAAGTTCTTCTGGTGGATCGTGGCTGGGATAGCCATCGTCGGCGCGATCGCTGCCGCTTACGTGATCGCGCGCAGGGTTGCTGATCATCGGGCCGAGGCAGCGCTGCGAGCCGACGAACTCGCCTACCGAGCGGACCTGGAGAGCCGCAGAGCCCAACGCAGCCAGAGCACAGACTTGTTCGGCACGTCCATCACGCCTGAGTTTCCCGCAGTGCCGTCGGCAGATCAGCAAGCTGCAGTTGAGATGCCGGCGCTGGCTCGGACGCCAGCAGAATTGAGGACGCTGCTCAAGGAAAAGAAGCCGGGCTGGCGGTGGGTGGCATTCGGCTCGGTACTGGTCCAGCGGCAGGCCGGTGTGCGGTCGAGGTTGCGGGATTGCGAGCTCGGCTACTCGGCGGGGCCCACTACCCGCCTCAACACGGGCGTCGAGGTCGCGGACTTCGTCACCGCGCGGATGGACGCGCTACTGCGACTGACCAGTCAGGTGGAAGCCTTCGTGTCGGCACCTGCGTTCAAGGAGGTGTTCGGTGCAGCCGGGGATGAAAGCACGGCCGATGCGGACGGCATTGTCCAGGTCGCCAACAGGTTGATGGACTATCACGAGCGCTTCCTCGAACTGGCAGAGCTGTGCCGGGACGTCGAGGTTCCGACGCAGTACACCGAGCTGATGCGCAACTGTTCGGATCTGATGAGGATTCCGCTCGACGGCTACGAGGATTTCGTCGACGATTTCGTTTTGCGGCTCAGGGAGATGGCGGAGTTGGCGCCGTATGCGCCCGGCCCATTCGAAGTGGACCCCGTCTTGCTCGGCTTTGACCTAGACGATCGACTTCTGGACATCATCACGAGGCGCCTCAAAGCGGCGGCGAAGGCGTAGCCGGTGGACGAGGCCGCGGGATGTCGGTCCGGATGGCTACGCTCCGCCGCAGCCGGGTTTGTATTGGGGGAGCGAATAATGGCCGCAGATTTCACACGCGAGGCCCTTGCTGTGCTTCACAGGGCCCTCGGCCCGACGGCGGAGTTTCGCGAAGGGCAGCTGGACGCCATCGAGGCGTTGGTTCAGCACCGCCGTCGTCTGCTCGTCGTGCAGCGCACCGGCTGGGGCAAGAGCGCGGTCTATTTCGTGGCGACGCGGCTCCTACGCGACCGGGGCGCTGGCACGACAATCATCGTCTCGCCGCTGCTGGCACTCATGCGCGACCAGATCGAGGCGGCTACTCGCTTGAACCTGGTAGCGGTGACCATCAACAGCAGCAATAAGGACGACTGGGATGATGTCGAACGCCGCCTCAAAGAGGGATCGGTCGATCTTCTCTTGGTGTCTCCGGAGCGGTTCAACAATCCCGAGTTTCGAGATCGACTGCTGGTGCCGCTCATGAGCAGCGCGGGGCTGTTCGTGATCGACGAGGCACACTGCATCAGTGACTGGGGCCATGACTTTCGTCCCGACTATCGCCGTCTGGCCGGAGTACTCGGACTGATGCCGTCCGGGGTTCCGGTGCTATGCACTACTGCCACCGCCAACGCCCGCGTCATCGCCGACGTTCAGCACCAGCTGGGCGTTGACGTCACTGTCATCCGCGGCAGTCTCGACCGGACGAGTCTGGCGCTGTCGTCGGTACGGATTCCGACGATCGTGGAGAGGCTCGCGTGGCTTGCCCACTGGATTTTTCGCATGCAGGGGTCGGGCATCGTGTACTGCCTCACGGTTGCCGATACGGGACGAGTCGCAGACTGGCTGAACGCGAACGGGATTGCCGCGGCGGCATACTCCGGTGAGACCGATCCAGAACAACGCGAGGCGATCGAACGACAACTGAAGACCAACCAACTCAAGGTCGTCGTGGCAACGTCGGCGCTAGGTATGGGCTTTGACAAACCGGACCTCTCGTTCGTCATCCACTATCAGTCTCCCGACTCGCCAGTCGCCTACTACCAGCAAGTCGGGCGTGCGGGCCGCGCCGTCCATCACGCCGAGGTCGTCCTGCTCTGGAGCGAGCAGGACGAAGACATCTGGCGATACTTTCTCGACCACGGTCTGCCCGTGCAGTGGCATGCGGAGCAGGTCGTCGATTACCTCGCGGGTGAGGCGGATTGGGTGGGAATCAGGGAGATCGAGGAGAACGTCAACATGCCTCGGTCGCGAATTACTGGGCTGCTCAAGGTGCTTGATGTCGAGGGTGCAGTCGAGACCGAACGGGCGAAATATCGCCGTTCCCTCCGGCCGTGGCAGTTCGACACCGCGCGGATCGAACGTGTCCAGGAGGCACGCATCGCCGAGCACCAGATGATGCGGGACTACGCGACGACGTCGGAATGTCGTATGGCTTTCCTGCGACATGCGCTCGACGACGAGG
>JBAPQQ010000639.1:0-1692 GCA_049280695.1 Mycobacterium sp. | reverse complement strand
CTGCCATCGCAACCATCGCTCGTATCTCGGGCGGCCGGTTCCGGGCCTGTTTCGGTACCGGCGGAACCGCCCGACGGACCATGGGCCAGCGGCCGCTGACCCTGCGACACCTGGGCGACTACGTCACCGCAGTGCGTGGATTGCTCGCGGGACAAATCGTGACGATCGACGGTCAGGCCGCGCAGATGCTGCACGCCGAGGGCCTAGCCCCCGAACGCCCTGTCTCCGTTGAACTCTGGCTGAGTGCGTTCGGGCCACGAGCTGTCGAACTTGCCACCCAGGTTGCCGACGGAATCATCGGTCTGCCGAGGCCTCACCCGCTTCCCACCGCGACCATGCTGGCGGGCACCGTCCTTGACGCACACGAATCGCCCGACAGTGACCGGGTCCGCGAAGCGGTGGGCCCGTGGAAGGTCGTCGCCTACCACGAGGCGTACGCCATCGGAGGAGCGCCGGCCGTGGATGCCATGCCGGGCGGACGCGCATGGCGGGAGGCGCTGGAAAATCTCGCCCCGCCGGCACAACGTCACCTGCTGACCCACGAAGGCCACGTCACGCAGTTGAGCGAGCGCGACCGCCCTCTGGTGGAGCAGACCACCGGATACCCGGTGAAGATCGGAGATGCCGACTCCTTGGCGACTGCCCTGACCGAGCTCGCTGCACAGGGGGTGCGAGAAGTGATCTACACGCCGAGCGGTCCGGACGTCGCCCGAGAACTCGAAACCTTCTCGGCGGCGGCCGGACGAGTCACCGAATGACGCGGTGCACGTCGTGCGTCGCATCACCGCCGTCATGAGCAATCCACGGCCCCTCGATCGACGGGTCGATGATTCCGTCCTCAAGCCACTGGTAGCGGTCGCCGAGCACACGCTTTGCCAACAGCTGATCGGAGTCGTCGCTGTTGTGCCACAACAGCCCGAACAGCTGATCGGCGCGAACGCGGGCCTGGCGGCAGAACGCATCCGCGAGTTCTACTGAGCTTTCGTCCGCTCGGTCGCGCTGCGCTCGCACGCACGCGGCGGTCATCGCGAACAGTTCCGTGCCGATGTCGACGATCCGCCCCAGGAAACGCTGCTTGTGCTCGAGCTTGCCCTGCCACCGCCCCATCCCGTAGAAGATGCTGCGCGCCAGTTTCCGGCTGGCCCGCTCGACGTAGCGCAGATGCACGGCCAGCGGCCCGAACTCGGTGAAGGACGTCGGGAGCTGGCCCTTGCCGGTGACCAGCGTGGGCAGCCAGCGGGCATAGAACTTCCCGGCGTCGGCGGCCGCCCGCGCCTTCTTTCGCGTATCGGCCTCTGGGTCGATGATGTCGCCTGCAACAGACAGATGCGCGTCGACTGCCTCGCGCGCGATCATCAGATGCATGATCTCGGTCGAGCCTTCGAAGATCCGGTTGATCCGCAAGTCACGCAGCACCTGCTCGGCCGGCACACCACGCTCCCCGCGGGCTGCCAGCGACTCGGCCTTCTCGAAGCCGCGTCCGCCGCGGATCTGCACCAGCTCGTCGGCGGCCAGCCAGGCTATTTCCGAGCCGTAGAGCTTGGCCAGCGCGGCCTCGATCCGGATGTCGGTCTGGCCCGCGTCGGCCATCTCGCTGGCCAGCTCGAGCATCGCCTCCAGCCCATAGGTGCTGGCTGCGATGAACGCCACCTTTCCGGCCACCGCTTCGTGCTCGCCGATCGGCCGTCCCCA
>JBAPQQ010000638.1:0-3229 GCA_049280695.1 Mycobacterium sp. | reverse complement strand
GTTTCTGTTGGTCCGTGCGATGCCGTCGCTGCAGGCCAACAAGGCCAACTTCTTTTTCAGTGACGAGTTCAACACCACCGACGCGAACAACTTGCGGTTCGGCATCAGCGAGCTGTTTCAGGTCACGGTTCTCAGCTCGATCTTCGCATTGGTCATCGCGGTGCCGATCGCGATCGGCATCGCGGCCTTCCTGACGAACTATGCGCCGCGCCGGTTCGCAAGACCGTTTGCCATGCTGGTCGATCTGCTCGCGGCGGTCCCCTCGATCGTCTTCGGCCTGTGGGGAATCTTCGTGTTGGCCCCTCGACTCGATCCCGTCGCGCGATTTCTCAACAACAACCTCGGATGGTTATTCCTGTTTGCCGACGGCAACGTGTCGCTGGCAGGCGGCGGGACGATCTTCACCGCGGGAATCGTGCTCGCGGTGATGATCCTGCCGATCATCACGTCAGTCACCAGGGAAGTGTTCACCCTCACGCCCAGAGGGCACGTGGAGGCTGCCCAGGCACTTGGCGCCACGAAATGGGAAGTCATCCGGATGACGGTCTTCCCCTACGGCCGCAGCGGAATGATCGCCGGTTCGATGCTCGGGCTGGGGCGAGCACTCGGCGAAACCGTTGCGGTGCTGATCATTCTGCGGGCGGCTGCGCAGGCAGGGCACTGGTCGCTCTTCGACGGCGGCTACACGTTCGCCTCTAAAATCGCCTCTGCTGCAGCGGAATTCAGCGCACCATTGCCGACAGGTGCCTACATTGCGGCCGGTTTCGTGCTTTTTGCCCTGACCTTCGTGGTGAACGCGCTCGCTCGGCTGGCAGCCGGAGGGAGGGTCAGCGGAGGATGACGCAGACTACGCTCGATGCAGCGGTCAAGGGGCCGACATTTCATCCAATCAGCTTGAGCCGCAAGCTCAAGAACCATCTCGCGGCGGTGTTGTTCTTGGCGTCGTTCCTGATCGCCTTGGTTCCGCTGGCGTGGGTGCTCTACACGGTCCTGGCGAGGGGTTTCCGGGCCATCACGTCGCAGACATGGTGGATGCATTCGCTGTACGGGGTGTTACCCGAGGAATTTGCCGGCGGCGTGTATCACGCGATATACGGGTCGCTGGTTCAGGCCGCGATCGCCGCGGCGTTCTCGGTTCCGCTCGGCATCATGGTCGGCGTATACCTCGTGGAATACGGCCGGGGCTGGCTGGCCCGGGTGACCACCTTCATGGTGGATGTCCTTGCCGGCGTCCCGTCAATTGTGGCGGCGCTGTTCATCTTTGCGGCGTGGATCGCGACGCTGGGTTTCCGGCAGAGCGCCTTCGCGGTGGCGCTGGCGTTGGTGCTGCTCATGTTGCCGCTGGTGGTGCGAAGCACCGAGGAGCTGCTCAAGCTGGTCCCCGACGAATTGCGCGAGGCGTCGTACGCACTGGGAGTTCCGAAGTGGAAGACGATCGTGCGGGTCGTTATTCCCACTGCGCTTCCCGGGATGATCAGCGGGATTCTGCTTGCACTCGCCAGAGTGCTGGGCGAGACGGCGCCGGTGCTGATCCTGGTGGGCTACAGCACTGCCATCAACTTCGACGTCTTCGAAGGCAACATGGCCTCGCTGCCGTTGTTGATCTATACCGAGCTGAAGAACCCCGAAGCGGCTGGTGGGATGAGGGTTTGGGGTGCAGCGCTGACGCTGATTCTGATCGTCGCGCTGCTCTACGTCTTCGCCGCTCTTGTCAACAGATTCCTGACACGTAAACGAACATAGGCAAGTTGAGGTAGAGAGACGAGCATGGCCAAGCGCCTTGATCTGAAGGATCTGAACATCTACTACGGATCGTTCCACGCGGTCGCGGATGTCGCGCTCTCGGTTCCCCCGCGCAGCGTGACGGCCTTCATCGGGCCGTCGGGCTGCGGTAAGTCGACGGTGCTGCGCACGCTCAACCGGATGCACGAGGTGATTCCCGGCGCCCATGTGAAGGGGTCGGTACTGCTGGACGGCGAGGACATCTACGGCCCGGGCGTTGATCCGGTGAGCGTCCGCAAGACCATCGGAATGGTTTTTCAGCGCCCAAACCCGTTCCCCACCATGTCGATCAAGGACAACGTGGTGGCGGGCTTGAAGCTGCAAGGGGTACGCAATAGGAAGATCCTCGACGAGATCGCCGACCGGTCTCTCAAGAGTGCCAACTTGTGGAACGAGGTCAAGGACCGGCTCGACGAGCCCGGCGGCGGACTGTCCGGCGGCCAGCAGCAGCGACTGTGCATCGCACGCGCGATCGCCGTGCAGCCCGACGTGCTCTTGATGGACGAACCGTGTTCGGCGTTGGATCCGATTTCGACATTGGCCATCGAGGACCTGATCGCCGAGTTGAAGCTCGACTACACGATCGTGATCGTCACCCACAACATGCAGCAGGCGGCCCGGGTGAGTGATCAGACCGCGTTCTTCAACTTGGAAGCCACCGGAAAACCCGGCAAATTGGTCGAGATCGACGACACAGAGAAGATCTTCTCCAACCCGAGCCGGAAGGCCACCGAGGACTACATCTCCGGCCGTTTCGGCTGACCCTCAGAGGGCGATTCAGAGCGCAGAGGGAAAGCCCACGTCCTCTGGTTCGGGAAGTTTGCCGGTGGCCTGGAAGATGACTCGCCGTCCGATCTCGACAGCGTGATCGGCGAACCGCTCGTAGAACCGGCCCAGCAAAGTGATATCGACTGCGGCCGCTACGCCGTACCTCCATTCGCGGTCCATCAGCACGTTGAACAGGTGGCGGTGCAGGTCGTCCATCGCGTCGTCTTCTTCACGCAGTCGAGCCGCCTTCTCGGGGTCGTGCGAAACAACCACCTCCTGCGCCGCATTACCCAATTCGACTGCGACTCTTCCCATCTCTGCGAAGTAGCCGTTCACCTCTTCCGGCAACACATGCTGGGGATGGCGACGACGGGCGATCTTGGCGACGTGTAGCGCCAAGGCGCCCATCCGGTCCACGTCGGCGACGATCTGAATCGAGCTGACGATGGCCCGCAGATCACCGGCCACCGGAGCTTGCAGTGCCAGCAATACGAATGCGGCTTCCTCGGCACGCAGACTCATCGCGGTGATCTGCTCGTGGTCGGTGATGACTTGCTCAGCGAGCACCAGATCGGCCTGCAGCAGCGCCTGCGTCGCGCGCTCCAACGCGACTCCGGCCATGCCGCACATGTCACCCAGCTGAGCAGTCAGGCCGTCGAGTTGCTCGTGGTAGGCGGTC
>JBAPQQ010000637.1:0-5432 GCA_049280695.1 Mycobacterium sp. | reverse complement strand
CTCGTCGACGTCACGCGAGGCCCGCACGTACACCGTCAAACCGAACCGGTCGAGCAGCTGCGGCCGCAGCTCGCCCTCCTCCGGGTTCATCGTGCCGACGAGCATGAACCGTGCTTCGTGGCTGTGCGATACGCCGTCGCGTTCGATGTGCACCCGCCCCATCGCGGCGGCGTCGAGCAGCACGTCGACGAGATGGTCGTGCAGCAGGTTCACCTCGTCGACGTAGAGCACACCGCCGTGCGCCTCGGCCAGAAGTCCCGGGGTGAAAGCATGTTCGCCGTCGCGCAGCACGCGCTGCAAGTCCAAAGACCCGATCACCCGGTCCTCGGTCGCGCCGATCGGCAACTCCACCAGCCGGCCCAATGTCGATGTCGCCGGCCCTGCGGCTCCGCCGCCCGCCTGCGACAAGACCGACGCCAGCCCCCGCACCGCCGTCGACTTCGCGGTGCCCTTCTCTCCGCGGATCAGCACCCCGCCGATCTCCGGGCGGATCGCGCACAGCACCAGCGCCAGCCGGAGCATCTCCTGGCCGACGATCGCGCTGAACGGATAGATCGTCACGACGTACCGCCCCGCACCATCGGCACGTGTGGGATGCCGTCCTCGACGAATTCCTCTCCGGCACGGCTGAATCCGTGATGTGCGTACATGTCCTCGAGGTAGGTCTGCGCGTCGATGCGGCACGGGTAGTCGCCGACGTCGGCCAGCGCCGCCTGCAGCAGCCGCGTGGTGTGGCCGTGCCCGCGGGCTTCCCGGCGCGTGCACAGGCGGCCGATGCGAAACGATTTTTGCCCGCCGGTGTGCTCTTCCATCAGCCGCAGCGTGCAGATCACCTCATCCCGCGGGCCCTCCAGCCAGAAGTGCCGGGTTTCGGGCAGCAGGTCCCGGCCGTCGAGTTCCGGATAGGCGCAGGCCTGTTCGACGACGAACACCTCCACCCGCAGCTTCAGCAGTTCGTAGAGCGTCGCGGTGTCGAGGTCCTTGGCCCACGCCCGGTGCAACGTGACCGTCATGGCCCGGCCTGACGCGCTTCGCGCGAGCGCTCATCGCCCAGCACTCTCGTGGTCCAGTCCCGCACCTCGGAGAACAGCCGGGGCTCCTCGGACAGCTTGGTGCCCAGCGAGGGCACCATGTGCTCGAGCTTCGGGCGCCACGACTGGTAGCGGTCGGAAAAACACCGCTCGAGCACGTCGAGCATGTCGTGCACGGCGGTCGACGCACCCGGTGACGCACCGAGCAGGCCGGCGATGCTGCCGTCGGACGAACTCAGCACCGTCGTGTCGAACCCGAGCACTCCGCTCCTGCCACTTTCGGGGCGGATCACCTGCACGCGCTGACCCGCGACGATCGTCTCCCAGTCCGACGGCTCGGCGGACGGCACGAAGTTGCGCAGCGCGTCGATGCGGTCGTCGTCGGACAGCAACAGCTGGCCGACCAGGTACCGCACCAAGCTCATCTCTTTCATGCCCACGCTGAGCATCTGGGTCAGATTGCCGGGTTTGACGGACATCGGCAGGTCGGTGAGGTGGCCCTGCTTGAGGAACTTCGGCGACCAGCCGGCGAACGGCCCGAACATCAGCCAGGACCGGCCGTTGATGATCCGTGCGTCCAGGTGCGGCGCCGACATCGGCGGTGCACCCACTGCGGGAAAGCCGTACACCTTCGCGTTGTGCTGTTCGGCCAGCGCGGGATTGGACGTGCGGATGAACTTGCCGCTCACCGGGAATCCGCCGTACCCCTTGACCTCGGCGATGCCGGACTTCTGCATCAGGCGCAGCGCGTCGCCGCCGGCGCCGACGAACACGAACCTCGCGGTGATCGTCGACGTGGCGCCGGTGCGGTTGTTGTGCACGGTGAGCGTCCACGTGCCGTCGGACTCGCGGCGCAACGCGCGCACCTCGTGGCCGAACAGCGCCTCGGTGCCGTGCTGCACGCCGTAGCTGATCAGCTGCTTGGTGAGGCTGCCGAAGTCGATGTCGGTGCCGTCCTGCGTCCAGTTCAGCGCGACCGGTTCGGTGAAGTCGCGGCCGGCGGCCATCAACGGCAGCCGGCGGGCGAATTCGTCGGCGTCGTCGACGAGCTCGGTCGATTCGAACAGCCCGTTGTGCACCAGCGCCTCGCGGCGGCGGCGCAGGAAGTCCACCTGGTCGGCGCCTTGGACGAAGCTGACGTGCGGCACCGGGTTACAGAAACTGCGCACGTCGGTCAGTACGCCGTTCTCCACCGCATAGGCCCAGAACTGCCGGGACAGCTGGAACTGCTCGTTGACGTTGACGGCCTTGGAGATGTCGATGGACCCGTCCGGCTGTTGCGGGGTGTAGTTCAGCTCGCACAGCGCCGAGTGGCCGGTGCCGGCGTTGTTCCACGGACCGCTGCTCTCGGCGGCCGCGGCATCGAGTCGTTCGACCAGCGTGATAGACCATTCGGGTTCCAGGAGCCGCAGCAACGCGCCGAGGGTGGCGCTCATGATCCCGGCTCCCACCAGCACGACGTCGGTCTTGGCGGATGCCGTCGCGTCTGTCACCACTGCCCAAGGTTATCGACATCGACGACGCGGCGTCGTACCAGGCAGTAAGCCACCCGGCGATTAAGGTGAGCTGCGTGGCGGCTGTATGGGAGCCCGACGTCCTGACCGGGTACTGGCAGAGGACGCTGGCGCTGGGTCCCGATCCCGACGGCGAGGGCGACGTCGTCGCCACCCTGATCCGTCGAGGCGAGCCGCGACCGGCCAAGCACGCCGTGCTCGCAGTGCACGGCTACACCGACTACTTCTTCCACACCGAGCTCGCGGATCGTCTGAACACCCTCGGCTTCGCGTTCTACGCGATCGACCTGCACAAGTGCGGACGGTCTTGGCGGGAGGGGCAGACGCCGCACTTCACCACCGACCTGTCGCGCTACGACGCCGAACTGGAGCGGGCGGCCACGGTGATCCGCCGCGAGACCGGGGCGCAGATCCTGGTCTACGGCCACTCCGCCGGCGGGCTGATCGTCACGCTGTGGCTGGACCGGCTGCGCCGGCGCGGTGCAGGGTCGGGCGTCTGCGGGCTGGTGCTCAACAGCCCGTTCTTCGACCTGCACGGCCCGGCGCTGCTGCGCGCCGGAGTCACATCGGCCGCGATCCGGGCGGCGACCAGGTTCGGCAGCAAGCGGGTGCTGCGGGCGCCCGGCGAGGGCGGGTACGGGACGAGCCTGCACCGCGACTACGGCGGCGAGTTCGACTACAACCTGACGTGGAAGCCGCTCGGCGGGTTTCCCGTCACGGTCGGCTGGATCGACGCGGTCCGGCGCGGGCAGATGCAGCTGCATCGCGGGCTGGACGTCGGCGTGCCGAACCTGATCCT
Organism: Mycobacterium sp.; assembly: GCA_049280695.1. Taxonomy (GTDB): domain Bacteria; phylum Actinomycetota; class Actinomycetes; order Mycobacteriales; family Mycobacteriaceae; genus Mycobacterium. The sequence goes on along the minus strand of JBAPQQ010000637.1, from coordinate 2,088 downwards.
GCGCTCGGACCGAAGCGTGCCCGAAACCACGGACCCGGACACGATGCACCGCGGCGACGCGGTGCTCGACGTCACGCAGATCGCGCGGTGGGCCGGGTGCGTCGGCAACCACACCACCGTCGTCCCGGTTGCCGACGCCAAGCACGACGTGTTCCTGTCGCTGCCGCACGCGCGCGAAGCCGCTTACCGCGAGTTGGCAGCCTGGCTGAACAGGTACACGGCGTCCGTGGAGTCGCCCCATTCCGCCGACGCGAGGCAGATGTCGTGACGCATTGCGATCTGGCGATCATCGGAACCGGTTCGGGCAACACGATTCTCGACGAGCGCTTCGCCGACATGAGCGTGGCGATCTGCGAGCAGGACGTCTTCGGCGGCACCTGCCTGAACGTCGGCTGCATCCCGACGAAGATGTTCGTCTACACCGCCGAAATCGCGCACAGCGCCAACGACTCAACGCGGTTCGGTGTCGACGCCCGAGTCGACGCAGTGCGGTGGCCCGACATCGTGTCCCGGATCTTCGGCCGTATCGACCCGCTGTCGGTCGGCGGGCAGAACTATCGGAGGTCCTCGCCCAATGTCACGGTGTACGACAAGCACACCTGGTTCGGGCCGAGCCGCAACGGCCGCCACACCTTGCGCGTAGACGGCGGCGACGAGTTCACCGCCGACAAGGTGGTGATCGCCGCCGGCTCTCGCGCCGTCGTACCGAAGTTCATTGCCGACTGCGGGATTTCGTACTACACCAGCGACACGATCATGCGGATCCCGCAACTGCCCAAGCATCTGGTGATCGTCGGCGGCGGGTTCGTCGCCACCGAGTTCGCGCACATCTTCAGCGCCTTGGGCAGCCATGTGACGTTGGTGATCCGCGGCAGCACACTGCTGCGAGGTCACGACGACACGATCATGATGCGGTTCACCGACATCGCCGCCAAGAAATGGGAGATCCACGACCACCGCGTGGTCGTGGACGCCCGGCAGGACGGCGATGCGGTCGAAGTGATCTGCGACGACGGCTCCACGGTGCGTGGCGACGCGCTGCTGGTCGCCACCGGCCGGGTACCCAACGGCGACCTGCTGGACGCCGAACTGGCGGGAGTGGAGGTGGACGGCAACGGCCGGGTGCACGTCGACGAGTACCAACGCACCACTGCCCGAGGCATTTACGCGCTGGGTGACGTCAGCTCGGCCTACCAGCTCAAGCACGTCGCCAACCACGAAGCACGGGTCGTGCGGAACAACCTCTTGCAGGACTGGGACGACACCGACTCACTTGTCGCCTCCGATCACCGCTACGTGCCGTCGGCGGTGTTCACCGACCCGCAGATCGCCAGTGTCGGGCTGACCGAAAATCAGGCCCGCGCACAGGGTTACGCGATCAGGGTGAAGGTGCAGGACTACAGCGACGTCGCGTACGGCTGGGCGATAGAGGACACCACCGGATTCGCGAAGGTCATCGTCGACGACGACACCGGACTTATTCTCGGCGCGCACGTCATGGGACATCAGGCGTCGTCGCTGATCCAGCCGATCGTGCAGGCGATGAGTTTCGGCCTGTGCGCTCAAGACATGGCCCGCGGCCAGTACTGGATTCACCCGGCGCTGCCGGAGGTCATCGAGAACGCGCTGCTGGCGCTGTGCGGCGAGCCGCCGTGGCCACCGTCGCGGGCCCACTAGCGGTTTCGATCCGGACACATGCCGCGTGTCGGCTGAAGGATTGCGGCCCTGCGCGTTACAACGGCTGCATGGCCAGCTTCGATGACAGCTATCCTGTGCGGCTCCGCGGCGACCTCGACGACGCCGTGTCGCGATGGTTGTGGTTGGTCAAGTGGCTGTTGCTCATTCCGCACTACGTCGTCTTGTTGTTCCTCTACGTCGCGCTCTTCGTCACCACGGTGATCGCGTTCTTCGCGATCCTGTTCACCGGCCGCTATCCCCGCTCGCTGTTCGACTTCGGCGTCGGGGTGCTGCGATGGTCCTGGCGCGTCGGCTTCTACGGGTACTCCGCGCTCGGCACCGACAAGTACCCGCCCTTCTCGCTCAGCAGCGCGGACTACCCGGCCGACCTCGAGGTCGACTATCCGGAAC
>JBAPQQ010000636.1:0-2915 GCA_049280695.1 Mycobacterium sp. | reverse complement strand
GCGCAGGTCACCCTCGAGCCCGTCGAGCAGTTCCGACATGCCGATGTCGCCGTTTGCCGCCACGCCGTCAACCTACATCGAGCACGGCACGCCACGCCGCCAGCTTCGCGCTGTGAGGAACCGCGGCATTGGCTGGGCTCGTCGACGGCAGGCGGTTGCAGATGATCGCCGCGGAAACCCCGGGTTTCACCAGCCGCCGGAACAGCTCCTCGGCCTTGGCGCCGTTGAAGAACACCCGCGAAATGCCCGGGCGCTCGCGGAACAACGCCCCGAAGTCGTTGACCGCCATGGTGTCTGCCACGATCGCCGAATCGAGGCTCCCGCGGCGTTCGGAGTTGCGCAAAACATCCCACAAACCGATTCCAGCGCAGAGCAATCCGTGCAGACGGTCTGGGTAGTCCGCCTGCACCTCGAACCCGATCAGGTCGCTCATGATGCGCCAGAACGCATTTCGGGGATGCGCGTAGTACTGCTGCTTCTGCAGCGAAACCTCACCCGGCATCGAGCCGAGCACCAAGACGCGGGTGCGGCCGTCGACCACGGGCGGCAGACCAGTCGGCACAGTGCCATCTTAGGAGGCGGTACCGTGGCGGGATGGGTTGTGTGTTCTGTGAGATCGTCGCGGGCGATGCGCCTGCGATCCGGGTCCATGAAGACGACGACTACCTGGCCATTCTCGACATCCGCCCGTTCACCAGAGGGCACACGCTGGTTCTTCCCAAGCGGCATACCGTCGACCTGACCGACACGCCGCCGCAGACGTTGGCCGACATGGTGGCGATCGGCCAGCGCATCGGCCTGGCCGCCCGCGCCTCAGAGCTGAAGGCGGACGGCACGAACATCGCGATCAACGACGGCCGGGCCGCCTTCCAGTCCGTCTTTCACATTCACCTACATGTCCTGCCGCGACACGACGGCGACAAGCTGGCGTTCGCCAAAGGCGTGCTGCTGCGCCGTGACACGGACCGCGAAGCAACCGGACGCATTCTGCGTGACGCACTGGCACGCATCGACGCCGAGCAGTAGGACAGGGACCATGAACATCTCGCGGTGGGCCGAGAAGGAGATCGGCGGACGGCTGATCCGCCTGCACGACACCGTGTATCAGAAGACCAACGGCCGGATCGGGCACAGGATCCCCGGTCTGCCGCCCACCCTGCTGCTCCACACGATCGGCGCGAAAACCGGCCTGCCGCGCACCCACGCGCTGACATATGCTTGCGACAAAGACGCGTACCTGATCGTCGCATCCAACAGCGGTTCCTTCCGCCACCCGAACTGGTATCACAACCTGCGCAAGAACCCGGGCGTCGAGATCAACGTCGGCGCCAAACGATTCAAAGTTGTCGCACGGCGCGTCATGCCAGAGGACTCCGACTATCAGCGGCTGTGGCAGATCGTCAACAAGAACAACTTCAACCAGTACGACCGCTACCAGCACAGGACGTCGCGGCCACTGCCGATCTTCGCGCTGACGGCCGGGACCGCCTAGAACAGCTCCTTTGCCAGCAACTCCAGCGTCGCCTCGCGACCTGCAGACGTGGCCGGGTCCGTGCCGCGATGCGCCGACGCGACCGGATGGACCATCACCTCGTCGACGTCGAACCGGCTCGCCAGCGCGCGCACCTGCTCGGCTGCCTCCGACGGGGTGCCGACGACCGCGCGGGCGAGGCCGGCGTCGACGACCGCCTGCTCGGTCCCGCTGGGCTGGCGCCCCACAGCGTCCTCGACGAGGTCCAGCGGACCGAGCGGCTGTCCGGTCCGCAACCGAGCCATCATCTGCAGGTTGGGCAGCAGCAGCGCCTCTGCTTCGTCACGCGTCGGCGCGACCGCGGCGTTGATCGTCAGGAACGTCACGGGTTCCGGCGCAATCTCGCTGGCGACGAACTCCGAGCGGTAGATCCGCAACGCCTCTTCGGTGCCCTTGCCGGTGAAGTGGTGTGCGAACACGTACGGCCAACCCTTCGTGGCGGCGAGGTGCGCCGAGTACGCCGACGAGCCGAGAAGCCAAAGGCGTGGCTCGGTGGTGGCGGCCGGGGTGGCCTTGAGGATGTACTCCTGCTGCGGGATCGCCACCCGGGCCCCGTGCGCGCTCATCAGCGCCGCGACGTGGTCGAGATACTCCGGGAACCGCTCGATGTCGCCTTCATCACGTCCGGCCGGGCCCCGCAGCATGAACGAGGTCACCGGATCAGAGCCGGGGGCCCGCCCGATGCCCAGATCGATCCGGCCGGGATAAGCGGCCTCGAGGAGCGCGAACTGCTCCGCGACGGCCAGCGGCGCATGGTTGGGAAGCATCACGCCGCCGGAGCCGAGCCGAAGCTGCGACGTGTGCGCGCCGAGAAGGGCGATCAGCACCGGCGGGCTGGTGGCCGCGACCGATGGCATGTTGTGGTGCTCGGCCACCCAGTAGCGGGTGTAGCCGAGCCGATCCGCGGCCTGTGCCAGGCGGATCGTCGCCGCCAGCGCGTCCGAGGTGGACTGGTCGGTGCGGACGGGCACGAGGTCGAGTACGGAAAGTCGCATCGGTGAAAGTCAACGCCTCTTTGCTGCGGGAATTCCCGCCGCGATGCGGGCCCGGGTGAAGATGTCGTCGAGCATCGCCGGGGTCAGCTTGCCGGTGAACGTGTTCTGCTGGCTCGGGTGAAAGCAGCCCAGGAGCAGCAGACCGTCGCCCACTGTCGCTTCGGCGCCGTGGCCGAAGCGTGGTGCGGGCGACGCGGCTCGCACCATGTGCAGCGCCGCCCGCCAGGCGAACGCACCCAGCGCGACGATCACTTTCACGTGCTCGCCGACCAGTCGCCACTCGGCGTCCAGCCACGGCGCACAGGTACGTTGTTCGGCCGGCGTGGGCTTGTTGCCCGGTGGCGCACAGCGCACGGCGGCGGCGACACGGGTGTCGACGAGTTGCAGCC
>JBAPQQ010000635.1:0-3147 GCA_049280695.1 Mycobacterium sp. | reverse complement strand
GCGCGAGCGGAACGGGCCGACCGCGCGGGACTGCCCGGGTGCGCGCACCACCGCGAACCGCGGAAAGGCCTCGTGGGTGAGCACCACCCACCACCAGCGGTGCGGAAATCGCGACCGGCGGTTGTAGGGCGGCGCATGGGCGGCCAGCAGTCGCAACTCGCGCACGCCGGCTTCGAGCGAATGAGCGCACTCGACCACGTCGACCGCGGTGGCCAGCTGCACCATCTCGGTGATGCGGGTGCGGCTGTCGGCACCGGTGAAGTACTGCCCGACCCGGCGTCGCAGGTCGACCGCCGTTCCGACGTAGAGCACCTCGGCGGCCGGACCGCGAAACAGGTAGACGCCCGGCCGGTGCGGCAAACCCTCGGCCAGGAAACGCTTACGGCGTTGCGCCGCAGTGACATTCGGCAGATAAGCGCGAAGGTCGGTGTACGTGTGCACGCCCAGGTTGCCGACCCGCTCGATCAGCGCGTGCAACACCTCGACCGTGGCCCGGGCGTCGTCCAGCGCGCGGTGAGTGGGCTGGCACGACACTGCGAAAAGCTTCGCGAGCGCGGCGAGCCGGACGCTGGGCGCCTCCTCCCGGGACAGCACCCGGCGGGCCAGGCGCACCGTGCACAACGTCGGCGGGCCGGGCCAGACGATGTCACACCGGCGCGCGGCGGCCTTCAGGAAGCCGACGTCGAAACCGGCGTTGTGGGCGACCAGCACCGCGCCGCGGGCGAACTCGAGAAACATCGGCAGCACTGCGTCGATGGCCGGCGCGTCGCACACCATCGCCGACGTGATGCCCGTGAGCCGCACGATCTGCGGCGGGATCTCGCGGCCGGGGTCGACCAGGGTCGCGAACTCGCCGAGCACCTCCCCGCCGCGGACCTTGACCGCCCCGATCTCGGTGATCTCGTCGCAGCGCCCCGGCTCCGCGGTGGAATGTCGCCGGCCCTGCGGCTCCGCGGTGGCCCGCCCGCCGGTGGTCTCCAGGTCCACCACCACGAAGGTGGTCTCGGCCAACGTCAGTTCCGCCGCCGGATCCACGTCGGCGAAGCTGAGCTGCTCCATGGCCGTGACGCTAAGGGCGTGCCCCGACACGTTTTCAGAACTTGTCGGTGCGTGTCGCTAGCGTCGCGAGCGTGAAAATCGATTGCGACGACTGCGCCGTGCGAGGCGCGGCCTGTGACGACTGTGTTGTCAGTGTGCTCATCGGCACGCCGGATTCACTGCGGGACGACGAGTGCGCGGCGCTCGAGGCGCTGGCCGAAGCTGGCCTGGCGCCGCGGCTGCGCCTGGTGCCGATACATCGGCGGGAAGGTCCCGGCGTGGCTTGACACTTCCCGTGGAGACGCGACTTCTAAGATTGCCTCTTAGATTCGTTCTCCTGTTGGACAAGCCCGAGGCCGTTTCGTAACCTATCTGAGACCTAAGCAGCGACGGCCCCTCGGCCACGGCACCTTAAGGATCCTCCAACTTGAGTTCCGAACGTGCGCGGTGGATTAATCGCACTTTCCGGCGATCGATTATCGGTGCGTTAGCAGTTGTTTCGCTGTTCGGATCGATGCTCGCCGCGAGCGTGCAGGCGGATCCGGCGGACGACGCGCTGGCCAAACTCAACGAATTGTCTCGTCAAGCCGAGCAGACCACCGAAGAGATGCATACGGCCCAACTCGACCTGGAGCGCAAGCTCGCGGCGCAGAAGGCGGCCGAGGACAGGCATGCCGCCGACCTTGCCGCCGCGCAGACGGCCAAGGCGCAGTTGGCGACCTATCAGGGCACCGTCGACAAGCTCGCCGCTGCGATGTACATGGGCGCGCGCACCGACAGCCTCAGCGCGATCATGACCGCTGATTCGCCGCAACACCTCATCGACCAACTGTCGGCGCAGGAAGCCGTGGCCAGCGAGATGTCCGTGCAGATGGCCGGCTACCGAACGGTGACCGCGAAGACCGCCGCAGCCGAGACGGCGTCGGCGAAGTCGGCGACCGACGCCCGCATCGCCGCCGAGCAGGCCGCCGCCGTCCGGGCCGACGTGCAGGCCAAGCAGAGCAGGCTGCAGGTCCAGATCGCAGTGGTCAAGACGCAGTACATGGCGCTGACTCCGAACCAGCGGACGGCTCTGGGTGCGCCCCCGCAGGCCCCCGCGACGCTGCCCGACGCACCCGAGGCGTTGCCCAACCTGCCGCCGCCGGACCTGTCCATCAACGCGATGCCCGCACCCGAAGGAATGGTTCCGCCGAACGGCGACGTCGCCGCGCCGGGCGAATCGCCGGAGGGCGCGATCGTCGTGCAGGCCGCGCTGAGCCGAATCGGCTCGCCGTACTCGTGGGGTGCCGAGGGACCCAACGCTTTCGACTGCTCGGGCCTGGTGAAGTGGGCCTTCCAGCAGGCCGGCGTCTCCCTGCCGCACTCCAGCCAGGCGCAGGCCGCGGGCGGCCTGCCGGTGTCGCTGTCGAACATGCAGCCCGGCGACGTCATCAGCTACTACGGCGACGCCTCGCACGTCGGGCTGTACATCGGCGACGGGATGATGGTGCACGCCTCCACCTACGGCACGCCGGTAAAGGTGGCGCCCGTGGGCAATGCTCCGATCTACAACGTCCGGCGCTACTGAGCAACGACCGTCTTCGCTCTCTGCTCTTCGCGCAAGCGGCTCATCGCTGCAGCTCTGCTCTGGCTGGCGCTGATCCTCGAACTCGTCGCCGGCGCAGTCTCGCTCGCCCGGCCGACCCCCGATGCGCCGAGCGCTCTTGCCCATACGATGCGGCTCGTCGACCGCGGCGGACCGCCGGCGCTGCCCGGGCGCATCGCCGCGGAGATGCCCGGAGCCGTCACGGCGGTGTCGGCGTTCTGGGGCGAGCACTGGCCACACGAAATCGTCGTGGTGACCACGGGCAGCGACGCCTACTTCGCCGCCCAGACCGGTCAGCCGAGCCGCGACTGGGCGGGTGTCGCGGCGGTGTCGGTGGCCGATCGGGTCGACCCGTCGCGCCGCGAGGCGTCGGGCCAGCGGATCGTGTTCGCGCCCGGCGCCGACAGCATGAGCGCGGATGCTCTGCGGGTTGTGTTGCGCCACGAGCTTTTTCACTATGCCACTCGGGCCGACACCAGGCCCGACGCGCCACGCTGGCTGACCGAGGGCGTCGCCGACTACGT
>JBAPQQ010000634.1:0-3249 GCA_049280695.1 Mycobacterium sp. | reverse complement strand
GTGCGCAGCCCGTGGCGGCCGCCGTGTTCCGCCGGCTCGGGCGGCGTCCACGCCGGCTCCGGCGGGGTCCAGATCGGCTCCGGCGCCTCGGCAGCGACGGGTGCTTCCTCCTCGGCCACCGCCGGTTCCTCCGGGACATCGATGATCGCGCGCTCGGCGCCGTCGTCGCCCTCCGGCGTGGACTCGACGAACCGCGGGATGTTGCGGCCCGGATCGGTGACCTCGGTGTCGCGCTGCCAGTCGCTCAAGGCCCGCACGGTCGTCCGCTCCGGCTCGATGGCCGGCCGATGCGACAGGTCGGCGTCGAACAGGATTTCGAGGTTGGTGCGCAGGGCGGCGAGCTCGGTCCGCAATTCGGCGACCTCTTCGGCCGCCTGCGCTCGTAGCTCGGAGGCCAGCTCGCGGCGCAGCTGCGACTCCACCTCCAGCTCGTACTCCCGGCGAGCGGAGATCTCGCGGTCGAGTTGAAGGTCGTAGACCAGCTTCAGGTCCCGCGCCTTGGCCCGATCCAGGTCGCTTTGCCTGCGGTAGATCACCGACACGAACGCCGCGGTCGCTGCCGCCCACAGGGACAGAATCACCGCGAGCTTCAACAGCTCGACGCGCTCGGTGAACACCAGCGCGGAGCTGGCCCCGATGGCCAGGACCAGCAACACCGAAAGAAGGAGCCAACCCGGCCTGCGGCCGCTGCGCCGTGACCTGACGCCGCGGCTCAGATCGGTCATGCGCCGAACTGTACCCGTCGAGGTCACGTCGCGTGTCGACCCTGCCCGGCGATTCTATTCGCCGGCCGCGTCCGCGTTGTCCGGCGGCTCTTCGGGCTTCTCGCAGCAATGTTGGAGCCAGAGCGCGGCGACCGTCAGCACCAGCGCACTGGCCGCGGCCACGGCGGCGCCGGGGGTGTCCGCGACGGCGACGCTCAGCGACCGATTGGTCAACAGGTAGGCCAGAACGCCGATCCACCATCCGAGCATCAGCGCTCCGACCCAGGCCGATGCCTTCGCGATCGTCACCGTTCGCGCAACGGCGATCGGGTGAAGCCGTCCGCTGCCGTCGCCGATCATCCCGTCGTCGATCTTCGAGCGCACATGGCGGCCCCATACCGCCTCCACCACCGCGAAGCCCAGCAGCGAGAGCCCGGTCCAGGCGGTGATCGGAGGAAACCAGCCGGGGTAGACCGCTGCGGTCACGAAGTAGCCGGCCAGTGCAACGGCGACCACCGCGGCCGTCAGGTCACGCTTGCGAGTCGGTCCCATTTCACACCGTCGAGCGCAGAGTCAGGTCTGTGGGCATGACACCGGCCTTGTCGACGGGCTCGATGTCGTCGAGCAGCCGGGTCACGGGCGTGCTCACCCCGGCGACGGTGAGCTCGGCCTGCGGGGCGATGGCGAGCCACGGCACCAGCACGAAGGCCCGCAGGTGCGCGAACGGGTGGGGCAGCGTCAGGTCATCATCGCGCGCGATCAGCTCTTCGTCGTCGGCGAAGCAGGCGATCACATCGACGTCGAGGGTGCGCGGCCCCCACCGTTGGCCGCGCACACGTTCGGCCGCGTCCTCGAGGTTCTGGCCGGCGCGCAACCAGCCATGGCCGTCCAGCCCAAGATCCTCGGCGATCACCACCGCATTGAGGAAGGGGCCCTGCTCCACGCCACCCCACGGCACCGTCTCGTATACGGGTGAGACCGCCACCACCGAGTCGCCCAGCCCGTCGACCGCCGATTGCAGCCGCGCGAGCCGGTCGCCGACGTTCGAGCCGATAGAGAGCACGGCCCGGGTCACGGCCGGCTCCCCGGACGCCGGGACCGGTGTGCCACGACGGCGACGTCGCCGAATTCCAGCGGGATCGGAGCCTGCGGCTTGTGGATGGTGACCTCGGCGGCGTGGATTCGTTCGTCTCGCATCACGTCGTCCGCGATGTCTGCGGCCACCGCTTCGATCAGGTTCTTGGACGGTCCGCCCACGATCTGGGCCGCCCTCGTGGCCAACTCGCCGTAGTCGACCGTGTCGGCCAGGTCGTCGGTTGCGCCGGCGCGGTCGAGGTCGAGCCAGACCGTGATGTCGACGACGAACTCCTGCCCGTCCCGGCGCTCGTGCTCGAACACCCCATGCCGGCCGCGAACCGTCAAGCCGCGCAGCTGAATTCGGTCAGCCACTGCGACACTCCGACGTCCATGCCTCGACCACCTTCACTGCATCGACGGTCGCACGCACGTCGTGCACGCGTACCCCCCACACCCCCTGTAACGCGGCCATCGCGGAGACCACTGCCGTCGCGGTTTCGCGTCCGTCCGGTGGTCGTAGACCCCCGGTGTCGGCAAGCAGGGATCCCAGGAAGCGCTTGCGTGACGCACCCACCAGCACCGGGATGCCGGTCGCGACGAATTCGGGCAACGCCCGCAGCAGCGCCCAATTATGTTGTGCCGTCTTGGCGAAACCGAGGCCGGGGTCGATGATCAACCGCGCCGGGTCCACACCGGCGTCGGTCGCGGCGTCGACGCTTTGCAGCAACTCCACTTTCACGTCGGCGACGACGTCACCGTAGTCGGGAACATCGTGAGGCCGTGCCGTGCCGACCGACCGCCAGTGCATCAAGACCCACGGCACACCGGCGTCGGCGACCAGTGCGGCCATCTTCGGATCGGCCCGCCCGCCGGACACGTCGTTGACCATCCGGGCGCCGTGCGCAAGTGCCGCGGCGGCGACGTCGGCCCGCATCGTGTCGATGCTGACTGTGATTCCTTGTGCGGCAAGTTCTTCGACGACGGGCACCACGCGTTCGATTTCGATTCGGGGATCGACTCGGGCGGCGCCGGGCCGAGTCGACTCGCCGCCCACGTCGACGATCGCGGCGCCCTGGGCAACGAGCGCCGAGCCGTGTTCGACGGCGCGGTCGCGATCCAGGAACAGCCCTCCGTCGGAGAAGGAATCGTCGGTGACGTTGACGACCCCCATCACCTGCACGCGCGTCGTGCTCACTTTCGCAGGATCAGTTCCAGCGCCTCGGCCCGCGATGCCTTGTCGGTCTTGAACTGCCCGCGCACCGCGGAGGTGGTGGTGATCGCACCGGGTTTGCGCACACCCCGCATCGCCATGCACAGGTGCTCGGCCTCTACGACCACGATCGCGCCGCGCGGGTCGAGCTTTCGCATCAGCGCGTCGGCGATCTGGCCGGTGAGCCGCTCCTGCACCTGAGGGCGTTTGGCGTACAAATCCACCACCCGGGCGATCTTGGAAAGGCCGGTCACCCTG
>JBAPQQ010000633.1:0-2831 GCA_049280695.1 Mycobacterium sp. | reverse complement strand
CGGCCGAGCTGGCCGCCGGCCGCACCGAGGTGTCACTGGAGCCGGAGGCGACGGTGTTCACCAACATCGCCCCCGGCAGTGCCGACGTCGTGCGGCCGTGGGTGGAGGCGCTGCGCAACGTGGGATTCGCGGTCTTCGCCAAACCGAAGGTCGACGACGACAGCGACGTCGACGCCGACATGCTGAGTCACATCGCACTGCGGCACCGCGAGGGGCTGGCCGGCGTCCTGGTGGCCTCCGCGGACGGGCAGGCGTTCCGGCGGCCGCTGGAGGAAATCGCCGGCTCGGGCGTGGCCGTTCAAGTGCTTGGATTTCGTGAACATGCCAGCTGGGCGCTAGCCTCGGATACCTTAGACTTCGTCGACTTGGAAGATATTCCTGGCGTATTCCGGGAACCCCTGCCGAGGGTGGGCCTAGATTCGCTACCAGAACAAGGAGCCTGGCTGCAACCGTTCCGGCCGCTGTCGTCGTTGCTGACCGCGCGCGTGTAGGCAACTGTGTAGGGACGAGGCGCCCGATGCGCGTTTTGGCAACAGAGGTTTAAGGAGCTTACGTGTTCGCCTGGTGGGGTCGAACGGTGTACCACTTCCGATTCATCGTGATCGGAGTGATGGTCGCGTTGTGCCTTCTCGGCGGCATCTTCGGGATGAGTCTGGGCAAGCACGTCACCCAGAGCGGCTTCTACGACGACGGCAGCGAGTCCGCCAAGGCCTCGGTGCTCGGCGACGAGGTATACGGCCGGGACCGGCGCGGCCACATCGTCGCGATCTTCGACGCGCCCGAAGGCAAGACCGTCGACGACCCGGCGTGGTCGAAGAACATCGCCGGCCAGCTGAACAAGTTCAAGGCCGACCACCCGGACCAGGTACTGGACTGGGCAGGATATCTGCGGGCGATCACCGGCAACCCGGACGCCCAACGGGCCGCCCAGGAGAACAAGGCCGTACGGGGCACCGCGACCCAGGACAAGACGCGCACATTCGTCAACATCAGCCTCAAGGGCGACGACGACGACACGATCCTCAACCACTACAAGGCCGTCGAATCCGATCTGAGGCAGCTCGACGACGGCAAGATCGAACTCGCCGGGCTGCAGCCGCTGGCCAACGAGTTGACCGGCACCATCGGCGAGGATCAACGCCGCGGCGAAGTGCTCGCGATACCGCTGGTGGCGGTCGTGCTGTTCTTCGTGTTCGGCGGCGTGGTCGCAGCGTCGTTACCGGCGATCGTCGGCGGCCTGACGATCGCCGGGGCGCTTGGGATCATGCGGCTGCTCACGTTCGTGATGCCCGTCCACTTCTTCGCCCAGCCCGTCGTCACGCTGATCGGCCTGGGTATCGCCATCGACTACGGGCTGTTCATCGTGAGCCGGTTCCGGGAAGAAATCGCAGAGGGCTATGACACCGAGACGGCGGTGCGGCGCTCGGTGATGACCGCAGGGCGCACTGTCGTGTTCTCCGCGGTCATCATCGTGGCGTCTTCGCTGCCCCTGCTGCTGTTCCCGCAGGACTTCCTCAAGTCGATCACCTACGCCATGATCTCGACGGTCATGCTGTCGTCGATCCTGTCGATCACTCTTCTTCCGGCCTGTCTGGCCGTGCTCGGCAAGAACGTCGACGCCTTCGGCGTCCGCACGTTGTTGCGGATCCCGTTCTTGGCCAACTGGAAGCCGATGAACTGGTGGCTGAACTTCCTGGCCGACAAGACGCAGAAGACCAAGACGCGCGAAGACGTGGAGAACGGGTTCTGGGGCAAGCTCGTCAACCGCGTGATGAAGCGACCCGTACTGTTCGCGGCGCCGATTCTGGTCATCATGATCTTGCTGATCGTGCCGCTCGGCCAGCTGGCGCTCGGGGGCATCAGCGAGAAGTACCTGCCGCCGGACAACCCGGTGCGCCAGGCCCAGGAGGACTTCGACCGGACGTTCCCGGGCTACCGGACCGAGACACTGACGCTCGTCATCCAAAACGCCAACCCGGCGCAGGTGGAGGAGATCAAGGCCGACGCCGCCCGCATCAGCGGCTTCACCAACCCGACCTGGGAAGAGCGCAGCGTCGCAGCCGATTCCGACGGAAATGCGAGCACCAAGAAGGATCCGAACGTCACGGTCCTGGAGAACGGTCTGCAGGTCCGCAATCAAGCGGCCGATAAGATCACCGACCTGCGGTCGATCCAGACGCCCAAGGGCGTGACGATCTGGGTGGGCGGAACACCGGCACTCGAGCAGGACAGCATCCACAGCCTGTTCGACAAACTGCCGCTGATGATCGTGCTGCTGATCACGACGACCACCATTCTGATGTTCCTGGCCTTCGGCTCCCTGGTGCTGCCGATCAAGGCCGCGGTGATGAGCGCCTTGACGCTCGGGTCGACGATGGGCGTGCTGACGTGGATCTTCGTCGACGGTCACGGTGCGGGCCTGCTGAACTTCACACCGCAGCCGCTGATGGCACCGATGATCGGCTTGATCATCGCAGTGATCTACGGATTGTCCACCGACTACGAAGTCTTCCTCGTCTCCCGCATGGTGGAGGCGCGCGAACGCGGCATGTCCACCGCCGAGGCCATCCGGATCGGCACTGCGACCACCGGCCGGCTCATCACCGCGGCGGCGTTGATCCTCGCCGTCGTCGCCGGCGCGTTCGCGTTCTCCGACTTGGTGATGATGAAGTACCTGGCGTTCGGCCTGCTGATCGCGCTGCTGCTGGACGCCACGGTGGTCCGGATGTTCCTCGTGCCGGCAGTGATGAAGCTGCTGGGCGACGACTGCTGGTGGGCGCCGCGGTGGATGCGACGACTGCAGAACCGCCTGGGGCTCGGCGAGATCCATC
>JBAPQQ010000632.1:0-3313 GCA_049280695.1 Mycobacterium sp. | reverse complement strand
CCGAGGTGGTGCTCAGCCGGCGCGCCGCCGCCGACCCGAGAGCAAGCGCCAGCTCCGCCGTCAGCTCGCGGTTGGCGACCCCGCGGACTCCGTCGGTGCCGAACAGTCGACCCATGCGGACAAACTTCTCACAGTCCGCTGTCGAAGACACAACCGACGAGGTCATCAGTTGATCTGCCGCCGAATCGCGATCCATGCGATACCCGCAGCCGCGTCACCGCCCGCACCTCGGGCGAGATGCGGGCGGTGAGCTTGCGGATTAGCCAGCAGGTGTCGGATTCGACGTCGGCGTCATCGGCGCCGTGCTCGGTGCCCCCGCCTGCGAGCCGTTCGGCGTTTCCGCGATGTTGTCCGCGTTCGGCCCGGCCGTCGGCGCATCGCCGGCGTTCGGCGCGTTCGTCGTGCCGTTCTGTGAGATCGTCACGACACCCTGGGCGCTGTCACAGGTGGTCGTCGGAATCTGGCCCGCGTCCACCTGAGTGGCCAAAGCCGTGATGTCGCGCACGTTCGTGTTGCCTTGATTGGTCGACATCCCGGTTGTGCTCTGCCCGTCGGCTGTCGGGTTCGACGCCGTGCCGGTCGCGCCGGCTCCGCAGAGGAGCCCGGCGATTTGCGATGCCACATCGACGTTCACGTCCTGAACGAAGTTCGCGTTGCTGCCGACACCCAGGTTGACGAGCTGATCGTCGACGTTCGTCCCGGGCGCTGCGCTGGCGATTCCAAGGCCGCCGACACACAGCAGCGACCCGCCGAGCACCGCAGAAGTCCCAGCTCGCTTGACCATTTTTCGCATCAATTACTCCTTTTCCATCGGGAAGCAGATTCCGGCCCCGTCGTGCTTTGGTAGCCACCGGCGGCAGGGTCGGCCTGCCTGGCGCGAACAAACGCCCCCTGCTCCCCGTCACCTTGGGTTCCACGTGGGGCGGGGAGCTGAAACCCGATCGGAGAAATTAAGCGATCAGCTTCAACGGCAGCGTGATTTCGGCGCGCAAACACGCGCTCAGCGCCGGTAGCCGCGCCGAAACCACGTACCGATCAGCGCTTGGAGTACTGAGGCGCCTTGCGGGCCTTCTTGAGGCCGTACTTCTTGCGCTCGGTCGCCCGCGGGTCGCGGGTGAGAAAGCCAGCCTTCTTCAGCGCCGGCCGGTCCTCCGGTTGCACCAGGATCAGCGCACGGGCGATCGCCAGCCGTAGCGCGCCGGCCTGGCCGGACGGCCCGCCGCCGTCGAGGTGGGCGTAGATGTCGAAGCTGTCCACCCGGTCGACCAACACCAGCGGGGCCTTGATCAACTGCTGGTGCACCTTGTTGGGGAAGTAGTCCTCGAGCGTGCGGCCGTCCAGGTCGAACTTCCCGGTGCCGGGCACCAGGCGCACGCGGACCACGGCCTCCTTGCGCCGGCCGACCGTCTGGATCGGGCGATCGAGGACGACGGGCTCGCGCGCCGGCGTCGCCTCGGTGGCTTCGGGGGCTTCGGGGGTTGTCTCCACGGTCTCAGTCACTGGCTCACCTGCTTGATCTCGTACGGCACCGGCTGCTGGGCCTTGTGCGGATGGTCGGGTCCGGCGTAGACGCGCAGCTTGCGCTTGATCTGGCGGCCCAACCGGTTCTTGGGCAGCATGCCGACGATCGCCTTCTCGACCACCCGGTCCGGGTGCTTCTGCATCAAGTCACCGATCGAGCGGGCCCGCAGGCCGCCGGGATACCCCGAGTGGCGGTAGGCGAACTTGTTCTGCAGCTTGTCGCCGCTGATAGCGACCTTGTCGGCGTTGACGACGATGACGAAGTCGCCGCCGTCGACGTTGGGGGTGAACGTCGGCTTGTGCTTACCGCGCAGCAGCGTTGCCGCCGCGACGGCAAGCCGGCCGAGCACGACGTCCGTGGCGTCGATGACGTACCACGCGCGCGTGGTGTCACCGGCCTTCGGCGTGTACGTGGGCACAGCGCTTACCTCTCTCGTTTCGGGTTATCCCCGGGCTCGGATCCCGGCGTACCGAGTGCCGGTCAGGCGCGGGCGGCAGGGGTGTTCTCGGCGACCAACATTGACCCGAGTCCCTTTTGGCATACCGCGCGGCCAACCGAGCAGCCTACCGGTGCCCGTTATCCCAGGTCAAAACGGCTGTGCCAGACATGACTGTGCGGTCCCGACGGCTCCCCTCCATCGGGACCGCACAGTGGTCTGGCCGGCTACGCGCCCCAAGCGTTCGCAGCGCGCCGGTCCGTCGCGGCGACGTCGTCGGCGCCGTCGCGCACGGCGTTGCCGAGCCGGAACAGGATGTCGTTGAGCGCCGCGGCGGAAGCGTCCCATTTGGCCTGTTCAAGCTGGTAGGCATCGGCGGCCTCTCGGGTCCAGATCTGACGCAGCGGATTGATCTGCGCCCGCAGGTCCTCCAGCGCGGAATTGAGGCGTGCCGATGTCGAATGGATGTCTTGACGCACCGAGAATTCGATCTCGGCGAAGTTGTACGCCAGCGAGGTGTCCACGACTGCTCCTCTCAGAGGTTTCCGGCGACGGCGTCGATCTGTGCCGAGTGCGTGTCAGCGGCCTGGCGGAGGGACTGCTCGTTGGCTCGAATGGTTTCCGAGATGCCCTGCAGTGCCTGCTGCAGTTTCATCGACTCGCTGTTCCAACGGTCGACGACACCCTTGAACGCGGTGGCCGCATTGCCACCCCACACTGCCGGCGGCACGCTGGTCATCCGCCCGATGAACCCCTGCAGCATCGTCCTGATCTCGTCGTTGCGCGCGTCGATCTTGCCGGCGACGCCGCGCATCAAGTCGAAATCGGTGGTGAGACTTCCCGTTCCGGGTGAGGTCATGTCGGTCCTTTCGCACGAGGTTATGTGTTGTTGGACTCCGGCTGGGGCGCAACGGTTCCCGCGAATTCACCGACGTCGCGCGCCGACGCGACGGCGCGCTCACACGCCGCCCTTACCGTCTCCTCGGCGCCGCGCGCGCTCTGGCAGCCGATACTGATCCGGACGGCTCCGTCAAGCAGCACGGTCCATCGGATGTCGTGTCCGTCGCGAACTTCCCGGTACGTGACGGCCTGTCGCTCACCGGCCCGGTCGGCGGGGTTGAGGTCGACGAAGACGCCTGGCGGCTCGTCGAGCATCGCCCGCCCCAGCGCCTCGGCGGTGTGCTGAAGCGTCTCCCCCCGCGGCACGGGCGACTGGGTGACGTGCAGGGCGGCGTGCGGATCGCCCGGCGAGTTCACCTGAACCCGGGCCGAACCCGGCCCGGCGGTGATGCGTCGCGCGGTCCACGTCGCCGGCACCTCCACCACCACTCTTCCCTCGACGAGCAATGTCGGTG
>JBAPQQ010000631.1:0-3885 GCA_049280695.1 Mycobacterium sp. | reverse complement strand
CAGCCGCAGCCGGGCGTCGCGCAGGTCGGCCTGGATCGTCTGGGCGCGGCGGGCCACCTCGGCCTGGCGGCCGAGCGGCTTGAGCTGGCGCCGCAACTCGGTGGTGAGGTCGCTGAGCCGGGCCAGGTTGGCCGACATCGCCTCAAGCTTGCGCACCGCCTTCTCCTTGCGCTTGCGGTGCTTGAGCACGCCGGCGGCTTCCTCGATGAATGCGCGGCGGTCCTCCGGCCGGGACTCCAGGATCTCCGAGAGCTTGCCCTGGCCGACGATCACGTGCATCTCGCGGCCGATGCCCGAATCGCTCAGCAGCTCCTGGATGTCCATCAAACGGCAAGTGTTGCCGTTGATTTCGTACTCGCTGGCACCGTCGCGGAACATCCGGCGGGTGATCGACACCTCGGAGTACTCGATCGGCAGCGCGTTGTCGGAGTTGTCGATGGTGACGGTCACCTCGGCGCGGCCCAGCGGCGCGCGGCTCGAGGTGCCGGCGAAGATGACGTCCTCCATCTTGCCGCCGCGCAGCGTCTTGGCGCCCTGCTCGCCCATCACCCAGCTCAGCGCGTCGACGACGTTGCTCTTGCCCGACCCGTTGGGGCCGACGACGCAGGTGATGCCCGGCTCGAAGCGCAGAGTCGTCGGCGCGGCGAAGGACTTGAAGCCCTTCAGCGTCAGACTCTTGAGGTGCACGAGGTGTGAGACTAGCGCTCGGAGAAGCCGTTGAGGGGCTCTGTGGCCTCTGACCAGTCCGCGACCACGTTGTCGACGCTGCCCGGCGTGTTGCCGCCCTGCAGCAGATCGAGCAGACGCTGGCATTTCCCTCGCGGCCCCTGCGCCACCACCTGCACCCGGCCGTCGGGCCGGTTCGCCGCGTAGCCGGACAGCCCCAGCTCCAAGGCTCGCGACCGGGTCCACCACCGGAAGCCCACGCCTTGCACGTAGCCGTGCACCCACGCGGTGAGCCGGACGTCACTCATGCTTGACCTCGAACGTGATGCTGGTACCTGACTTGAGCGTCCGGCCCACCGTGCACACCTGGTCGACCGCCCGGTTCAATACCGTCACCAGCCGCGCGGCCTCGGCGTCGGAGAGCGCCGAGAGATCCACTTCGAGGGTTTCCTCCAGCAGCGGGTAGACCTCGTTCTCGCGGTCGGGCGGCCCCGAGACTCGGACCGTCGCGTCGTAGTCGTCACCCAGGCGGCGCCGCAGGGGCGCGTCGGTGGCCATTCCGCTGCACGCGGCCAATGCGATCTTGAGCAGCTCGCCGGGGGTGAAGACGCCCTCGACGTCCTCGTTGCCCACCAGCACCTCGGCGCCGCGGGAGCTGCGGCCGGCGTAGCGGCGCACCCCGGTGCGCTCCACCCAGAGCTCGGTCATGCGCTATTTCTACCTCGCGCCGAGATTGCAGCCACGGCGGGAAAGTGCGAGTGCGGACCACGCGGAATGCAATTTCGGCGCGATCAGCCCCGCGGTCGCGGCTGGCACCGCGGGCAGTAGAACGACGAGCGGTTCATGAACTTCTCGCGGCGGATCACCGCCCCGCAGCGCCGGCACGGCAGCCCTTCCCGGCCGTAGGCATCCAGCGAGCGGTCGAAGTAGCCGGATTCGCCGTTGACGTTCACGTACAGCGCGTCGAACGACGTGCCGCCCTGACCCAGGGCGTCGCGCATCACGTCTGCCGCGCGGTCGAGCACCTCCCGCAGCTTGCGCCGCGACAGCGACGACGAGACGCGCGCACCATTGACCTTCGCGCGCCACAGCGCCTCGTCGGCGTAGATGTTGCCGATGCCGGACACCACCGTCTGGTCCAGCAGTTGGCGCTTGATCTCGGAGTGCTTGCGGCGCAACACATCAACCACGGACTCGGCGTCGAAGTCGGGATCCAGCGGGTCGCGGGCGAGATGCGCGACGGGCACAGGCACCACGCTGGAGTCCACCTCCACCAGGTCGGCGAGCATCCAGCCGCCGAACGTCCGTTGGTCGACGAAGCTCAACGTCGTGCCGTCGTCGAGCATGGCCGCGATGCGGACGTGGTCGCCACGAGGAACCGGTCCCAATAACATCTGCCCGCTCATCCCGAGGTGGACGACGATCGCCGACCCGTCAGAAAGCTTGAGCCACAGGTATTTTCCGCGCCTGCCGGTGTCGTCGATGCGCTGCCCGAGCAGGCGCGCTGTCAGGTCGGCGGCCCCGGCCTCGTGCCGGCGGACAGCGCGCGGATGGTGCACGCGGACGGCGGTGATGGTCCGTCCGACGACATGGGCGGCCAGCCCGCGCCGGACGGTTTCGACTTCCGGCAGCTCAGGCACCGGCTCAGGCCTTCTCCAAGGCGTTCCACGCCGCCGCGGCGGCCTTCTGCTCGGCCTCTTTCTTCGACCGCCCGACCCCGGCCCCGTATTCGGTTTCCAGTACGACCACCGTTGCGGTGAACTGCTTGTCGTGGTCTGGCCCGGTGGACGTGACGACGTACGCCGGCACTCCCAGCCCCCGCGCGGCAGTCAGCTCCTGCAGGCTGGTCTTCCAGTCCAGGCCGGCGCCCAGCGTCGGCGCGGTCTCGAGCAGTGTGCCGAACAGGCGCAGGATCACTTCGCGTGCGGTGTCCATGCCGTGGTGCACGTACACCGCTCCCAGCAGGGATTCCGTGGTGTCGGCAAGGATGCTGGCCTTGTCCGATCCGCCGGTGTTCTCCTCGCCGCGGCCCAGCAGCAGATAGGCGCCCAGCCCGCTGTCGGTCAGGCCGCGCGCCACCTCGGCCAGCGCATGGGTGTTGACGATGCTGGCCCGCAGCTTGGCAAGATCGCCTTCGGGGCGATCGGGGTGGCGGTGGAACAACTCGTCGGTGATGGTCAGCCCGAGCACGGCATCGCCGAGAAACTCGAGACGTTCGTTGGTGGGCAGGCCGCCGTGCTCGTAGGCGTAGCTGCGGTGGGTCAGCGCGAGGGTGAGCAGGTCGTCGGGCAGCTCGACGCCCAGCGCGGTGACCAGCGCGTCACGAGATCCGCTCACGGGCGATTGCGGGTCTCGTCGTAGAGCTTCCCCGGGTCGCTGTGCTCCTGGTGCTCCTGCCCCCGAGGATCGAACATGCCCGACAGCTTCGCCCACCTCGGATCAATCCGGTCGTGGCTGTGCCCCGCTCCGGCCTCGGCCAGCGGCACGCCGCACTGCGCGCACAGCCCGGGACAGTCGTCGCGGCACACAGGCGAGAGCGGCAGCTGCAGTCCGACGGCGTCGATCAGCGGCTGCTCCAGGCTGATCCATCCGTCGACGACGTGGCCGACCTCGTCGGCCTCGGTGGTGGCCTCGGTGGTGCTGTCGGGATAGGCGAACAGCTCGGTGAGGTGGACTTCGACCTCCCCGCTCGTCGGGGTCAGGCAGCGCGCGCACTCCCCCGCCGTCGGGGCGCTCACGGTGCCGGTCACCAGTACGCCCTCTGACACCGATTCGAAGCGCAGATCGAGGTCCAGCGGCGCGCCCTCGGGGATCGCGACCAGGTCGAGCCCGATGCGCAACGGGCTGGGCACTGTCTCCTGCAGCTGTTGCATCGAACCGGGACGACGGGGAAGACGTGAAACGTCAAGCGTGAGCGGGGACCCGGGGCGGTGAGGGATTGCCGCGCCCGGCTGCGTGGCCATGACGACATCGTAGGCACAGGCCCGGATCGACCACCGCGAGAGCGGGTACGACCTGCGTGAAAGACGACTGGAGTTTCCATGGTCAGGTGGCTGGATCGGCTGCAACGGCGCAGCCGCGCGGCAGGTTTCGCCATCGCGGTCGTCTACAGATACGTCGACGATCAGGGCGGATATCTGGCCGCGCTGATCGCCTACTACGCGTTCGTGTCGCTGTTTCCGCTTCTGCTGCTGCTGACGACGGTGCTCGGGGTGGTGC
>JBAPQQ010000630.1:0-3918 GCA_049280695.1 Mycobacterium sp. | reverse complement strand
GTGCGACCGCGACGCTGGGCCGCACGGATACCGTCGCCGCCCGCTCTGCGCAGGACCCGGCGGTGACGGCCGCGCAGTCGATCACCTGCGGTGACCAGACGATCACCGGGGACGGAGTCCAGCAGCCTTGAGCGACGACGACATGGCTCTTCGCGCAAGCGGCTCATCGCAGCCGTTCGATCCTTCGCTGTGGCATCCGGTCGACGGCTTCGGCGACCTCACCGACGTCACCTACCACCGCCACGTCTCCGACGGCACCGTGCGGGTCGCGTTCAACCGGCCCGAGGTGCGCAACGCGTTCCGCCCGCACACCGTCGACGAGTTGTACCGCGCGCTCGACCACGCCCGGATGTCGCCCGACGTCGGCGCTGTGTTGCTGACCGGCAACGGCCCTTCACCGAAAGACGGCGGATGGGCGTTCTGCTCCGGCGGTGACCAGCGCATCCGCGGCCGCAGCGGCTACCAGTACGCCTCGGGCGAGACCGCGGAAACCGTCGACCCCGCACGCGCCGGGCGGCTGCACATCCTCGAGGTGCAGCGGCTGATCAGGTTCATGCCGAAGGTGGTCATCTGCCTGGTCAACGGTTGGGCGGCCGGCGGCGGGCACAGCCTGCACGTGGTGTGCGACCTGACGCTGGCCAGCCGTGAGCATGCCCGCTTCAAGCAGACCGACGCCGACGTCGGCAGCTTCGACGGCGGCTACGGCAGCGCATATCTGGCCAAGCAGGTCGGCCAGAAGTTCGCGCGCGAGATCTTCTTCCTCGGCCGCCCGTACAACGCCGACCAGATGCATCGGATGGGCGCGGTCAACGAGGTCGTCGACCACGCGAAGCTGGAAACGGTGGGACTTGAGTGGGCGAAGGCAGTCAACGCGAAATCGCCTCAGGCACAACGGATGTTGAAGTTCGCATTCAACCTTCTCGACGACGGGCTGGTAGGCCAGCAGCTGTTCGCCGGCGAGGCGACCCGACTGGCGTACATGACCGACGAGGCCGTCGAGGGCCGTGACGCGTTCCTACAGAAGCGCGACCCGGACTGGAGCCCTTTCCCCCGCTACTTCTGAGGCTCGTCGGATTTGCGAATCGCCCGGTCGGCGCTGCTCACTACGTTGCGCAGGAAGTCGTACTGCGACGTGACGAGTTTGTCGGCCATGTCGAAGGCCGCCTGGACAATCGACTCGCGCCGTTCGGCCCGCTCACCCTGGGCGGGAAGCGCGTCGTCCACGGTGTCGACGAACTTGCGCACCGCCTCTATCGCTGCCCGCTGGCCGGCCTCCACCGACTTCAGTACCTCGTCCGACAGGCCGACCGCGCGCTCGACCACGTCTTCGGCGGTCTTCTGCAGGTTCTCCCGCCGTGCGCTGCTGTCGGTGTTCTCGGCCATGGCGTCTCCGCTCTCCTCGTGTTAAGCCGAGTTCCATTCTGATCCTTGGCGACTCATAAGGTGAGCGATTCCGCCAAACCGTTGCCATGATGGTGTGGTGCATGGGCAAGCCAGCGTCCGCGGCCGCGTGTGGCGGTCTGGAAAACCGTGCGACGACTTCGAATTCGACAAGGTTTCCGACTATCTCACCGAACCCGACACTCTGGTGTGGGTCGACATGCTCGACCCCGACCACACCGCGCTGCGCGACCTGGCTGACGAGCTGGGGCTCAACGAGTGGGCGGTCGAGGACGCCGTGTCGGCGCGAGAACGTGTCAAGGCAACGGTGTACGCCACGCACACCTTCCTCACGGTCTATGCGGTAGAGGTCGGCGACCCCGACACCGAAACCGACTCGCAGAGCATCCTGTCGATGCACCGCATCTCGGCGTTCGTGCTGCCGCAGGGTCTGATCACGGTGCGGCTGTCGCCCGCGGCCGGCATCGACGACGTGCCACGGCGCTGGGACGAGCTCGGCGGGCAGCAATACGGTGTCGGCGCACTGTTGCACGGGCTGCTCGACGTCGTGGTGGACGGACACTTCGAGGCGGTGGAAGCACTCGACGACGGCATCGAGGCGGTCGAGGACATGCTGTTCGACGGGGCGCCCCAGAAGGCCGGCTTCCAGCGCCGGACGTACCAGATGCGCCGAGACCTCGTCCATCTGCGCCGGATCGCGCTTCCGATGCGCGAGGTGGTCAACTCTATCCAGCACCACCGCGTCGACATCAAGTCCGCCCGCGAGCTCGACCCGCTCTACGACGACCTGTACGACCACGTTCTGCGGGTGTCCGAGTGGACCGAGTCACTGCGCGACATGATCACCACAATCTTCGAGACCAACTTGTCGCTGCAGGACGCCCGGCTCAACACCGTGATGAAGAAGCTGACCGGCTGGGCCGCGATCATCGCGGTGCCGACTGCGATCACCGGCTTCTACGGGCAGAACGTGCCCTATCCGGGCTTCGGCGCATGGTCTGGGTTCATTGTCAGCACATCCGTCATCGTCCTGCTCGTCGTGGTCTTGTACGTCGCGTTCAAAGCCCGCGACTGGCTGTGAGGCCGGCGTCCCGATTTCGGTGAATACACTCCGACGGGTGAACCCGATCCGGCGGCTCTCCCGCGCGATGGTGATGGCAAGCATGCGACCGCCCGTCGCCGAACAGCTGCTGATGTACCGCCCGTTGACCGACGCCGTCGACCTGCGCGGCAAGAGGGTCGTCGTCACCGGAGCGTCGTCGGGCATCGGCGAAGCCGCCGCCTACCTGTTCGCACAACACGGCGCCACCGTCGTCGTCGTCGCGCGTCGCGAAGACCTCCTCGAAGCGGTGGCGCAGCGCGCGGGCGCCATCGCGCTGCCGTGCGACCTGTCCGACCTCGACGCGGTCGACGAACTGGTGAAGACGGTCGAGGACCGTCTCGGCGGCCTGGACATCCTGGTAAACAACGCCGGCAAGTCGATCCGGCGGCCGCTGGCCGAGTCGCTGGACCGGTGGCACGACGTCGAGCGGACGATGACGCTGAACTACTACTCGCCGCTGCGGCTAATTCGGGGCTTCGCGCCCGGCATGCTGGACCGCGGCGAAGGGCACATCATCAACGTCGCGACGTGGGGCGTGTTCAGCGAAGCCTCACCGCTTTTCGCGGTCTACAACGCGTCGAAGGCAGCGCTGTCGTCGGTGAGCCGCGTGATCGAAACCGAATGGTCCGGCCGCGGTGTGCAGTCCACGACGCTGTACTACCCGCTCGTCGCGACACCGATGATCGCGCCGACCAGGGAGTACCAGGGGCTACCCGCGTTGACCCCGCACGAGGCTGCCGAGTGGATGATCACGGCCGCGCAGCGGCGACCGGTGCGCATCGCGCCGCGCATGTCGCTGCTGAGCCAGGCGCTCGACCTCGTCAGCCCCGAACTGGTGACCGCGGTGATGAAGCGTCAGCGCATTCAGCCCAATCCCGTGAACCCCGGGTGATAGACACGCAGTCATGGAGATCCTCGCCAGCAGAATGCTGATCCGGCCCGCCGACTACGAGCGATCCGTCGCGTTCTACCGCGACCAGATCGGGTTGGCGGTTTGGCGCGAATATGGCTTCGGCACAGTGTTTTTCGCGGGCCAGGGGCTGATCGAGCTGGCCGGTCACGGCCGTGACGAGGGTGCTGCGGGCTCGTTTCCCGGCGCGATCTGGCTGCAGGTCCGCGACGTCTACGACACTGAACGCGAACTGTCGGGTCGCGGCGTGCCGATCGCCCGCGAGGCCCGTCAGGAACCCTGGGGGCTGCACGAGATGCATGTCGTCGATCCCGACGGCGTCACGCTGATCTTCGTGCAGATTCCGCCGGAGCATCCGCTGCGGCGCGACACCCGGGGGTAGCAGCGGCGCGGCTTGAGGTGTCATGCGGAAGCGGACACGGCGTCCGCCCGCCGCGCGAGTTCTTCAGTCGCACGGCGTTCGACGAGCAGCGGAACGAAGTCACGCACCCGGCTGTTGGTGAAG
>JBAPQQ010000629.1:0-1946 GCA_049280695.1 Mycobacterium sp. | reverse complement strand
ACCCTGCGATGGCCAGCACCGCCACCGCCACGACGACAACATCAACACCCGACATCACAAACTCCTTCGCGGCCCATCGACCGGCGTGCCGCCATCCAATTGTCTCTCACTGATACCCACCGGGGGTAGGGCCCTACGCCCCCGCGCACAAGGCAACCCGCACACAAGGCCAAGAGCTACCCCCTGCAGCGCCCCCCGTACTCGATAGCAACAAGTGCCAGCGGAGATCTGTACAGACTTGTTCGCGGCCCTGGACGGTCGTCTGCATTCCACAAGTGGGAGCGGTGAGGACACGTTTTTACGACCGTCCCCGCAACGTCGCTCAATGTCGAGAACACCAGCGTTGCGTTCGAGCACTGGACCGCCGACTATGATGGGTGGGCAGTCACCCATGAAAGGAGTCAGGCATGGCTCGGATCTCGGAGCACGCTCGCGAATTGACCCGCGAGCGCCTGCTGGAGGCGGCCGCTGTGGCTTTCGCCAGGGAGGGGTGGGCTGGGGCGAACGTCAACGTGATCTCGCAGGCGGCGGGGTACGCGAAGGGCACGGTCTACAACTACTTCCCGTCGAAGGAGGCGCTGTTCGCTGCGGTCGTGGAGGAGGCGTGCCGCCGAACCGTGACCGAGGCGCAGGATCCGGGGCCCGCAGCGCCGATGCGGGGGCGGCTGCGTGCGCTGGTTAGTGCGGACGTCGCGTGGGCGGCCGCGCATGAGCCGTTCGCACGTGTGTTGGTGCGCGAGGTGTTCAGCGGTGAGCCGGAACTCTACGCGCGGGTGGTTGAGGCTGCCGGCCCGTACGTCGAGCGTGTCGTGCGGGTGTTGCGGGACGGGGTCGAGCGGGGTGAGGTGAGCACGGACCGTCCAGTCGAGCAGCTTGCGCTGCTGTTCACCGGGTTGGGGTTGCTGGCGCTGGCCCAGCACTGGGGCTCGGGGCGGGTCTGGCCGACGCTGGAGCAGATTCCCGATCTGGTGGTGAACCTGTTCGTCGACGGGGTGTCGGTCGGGAGCGGGGCCGGCGATGATGGGTGAGCCGGTGGTCGTGGTGGAGGGAGTGCGGAAGGCCTACGGGACCGTCCGGCGGGCGCAGGTGGTGCTCGACGGCGTTTCGCTGTCGGTCGATCGGGGCGAGATGGTGGCGGTCACCGGCCCATCGGGGTGTGGCAAGACGACGCTGCTGAACATCCTCGGGGCGCTGGATCGTGCCGATGGTGGGACGGTGCGCTCCTGCGGGCTGGATCTGACCTCGGCCGATCGGGGCCAACTCACCCGCTACCGGGCGCATTCGATCGGTTTTGTGTTCCAGTTCTACAACCTGTTGCCCACGTTGACCTCGCTGGAGAACGTGAAGGCCGGCTTGACCGTCGCCGGGTTTAGGAGAGTCGACGCCGACCGGCGTGCGCGGCGCATGCTGGCCAGCGTCGGCCTCGCCGACGCAGCGGACAAGTTCCCGACGCAGCTTTCTGGCGGCGAGCAGCAGCGGGTCGCGATCGCCCGCGGCCTGGCGAAGGATCCGCAGCTCGTGCTGGCCGACGAGCCCACCGGCAA
This sequence comes from Mycobacterium sp., assembly GCA_049280695.1. Lineage (GTDB taxonomy): Bacteria > Actinomycetota > Actinomycetes > Mycobacteriales > Mycobacteriaceae > Mycobacterium. The sequence goes on along the minus strand of JBAPQQ010000629.1, from coordinate 402 downwards.
CCTCGACGAGGACTCCGGGGCGCAGGTGATGGGGCTGTTGCGCGAGATGAATGCCGAAACCGGGGTCAGCGTCGTGCTGGTCACCCACAACCCCGCGGTGAGCGCGGTGGCCGACCGAATTGTCCGCCTCGAGCACGGGCACCTCCTGGCGGGATCGCAGGCCTGATGCTGCTGCGCAAGGCGCTGCGCGACGTCGCCGCGATGGGAGCCCGGGCGCTGCTCTTGGTCCTGGTGATCGGCGCCGGGGTGGGGACGGCCGGCGGCATCGGGCTCGCGCTGCGCGACGTGCAGGCCAGCCGCGACGCGTTCTACCAGGACCAGGCGCTTGCCGATCTGGACGTGCGGCTGAGCCGAACCGTCCCGGCCGCGGTGCTGACCGAAAGGGCGCGCACGGCGTCGGCC
>JBAPQQ010000628.1:0-10120 GCA_049280695.1 Mycobacterium sp. | reverse complement strand
CATCTGAACGGCGACAACTCCTGGCCGACGGCAAGAAGTTCCGGGACTTCAAGATTCGGACCGTCGACCACTCGTTCGGCAGCTGGTTTGCCTTCGATGACGCTCGGTCCGAGGCGCCGCCGCCGTCGGAGACCAAGACGTCGATCGCGGTGTGGGTGGGGCTGTACCCCACCGTCGTGCTGCTGACCCTGGCGCTCTCGCCGCTGAGGATGCCGCTGTGGCTGGGCATGCTGATCGGCAACCTGCTGTCCAGCGTCCTGATCAGCTTCGTGGTGATGCCCTACTACGTGAATCCGCTACTCGCGCAGTGGCTTCGGCCTCCCGCTGGGAGCAGGAGGCGGGCCAACATCCGCGGGATGGCGATCATCGTCGCGGTGATGGCGGCCTGGACCGTCGTGTTCTACCTCGTGACCGAGGTGTTCTGGCACCTGCCCTAGCGGATTTCGGCGCGCTAACGTGCGCTGAGCGACGGTTTGCGCGCCGAAATCGCAAGGCGAAGCCTAGCGGCCACCGAGCGGCGCGGGACCGGTCACGCCGCTGATCGCTGGCAGTCGCGTTACGACGCTGGCGCTCAACGTGTTCGCCTCCGGTGCGGCGCGCGCCAATCCGAACTTGACCACCTCGGCCCCTTGCGGGCCCGCTCCGCTGACGAGCAGGTCCGCACCCGTGGTAGTGCTGGTGGTCGCGACCGTGACACCGTCGGCGAACGGCTTGAACGAGGCGGTCTGGCGGAACATGACGTGGCCTTGATGACCCGCCATGCTGTGGGTGTAGAACACCGGCGCGCCGTCGAGGCGGGACCCCGAGGACCACACGGCCACCGCGCCGTCCCCGGCGAGTTGGCCGGTGACGATGCTCTGTGCGCCGCCCTCCTGGCCGGCGACCCAACCCGTCGTCAGCGACACGCCGCCCGCGTAGCTCTGGTCGTAGGCCAGGAACTCAGCCGACATCGTCGGCGCACCAGGGCTGTTCGGCATTGGCGCCCCGCTGTCCTGTGCCCGCCGGGTGGGGGTAAACAGGTCGTAGTGAAACGCTCTGATCTTCGCGGGCTCGCCCGGCCCGGGTGCGGTCACGATGCTGGGCCGCCCCTGCTCGTAGCTGACCAGCCCGGTGGCGAGCGTGATACCTGACCGCGAGCCGGGATATGGCTTGAAGGTCGAGAACACCTCCGGTGCTTCACCCCTGGGCAGCCTCGACGAGAACACCTTGACCTCGGATTCGATGCCGGGTCCGGATCCGACGATGATGTTGTCCGCTACCGGGTTTCCGTCGATGTCGGCGCCCGCGACGTTGACGCCGCCGCGGAAGCTCGCTTCGAACGGCGCGAACCGGGTGATCTCCTGCTTGAACGGGCCGTCGGGGGTGTTGCCGCCGTTGTACACCACCACTTCCGGGGCCACGCCCGGGCCGGTGCCTACGACGAGGTCGAGCACGGCGTCGCCGTTCACGTCGGCCATCGCCACGGTCGGTGTGCCCTCGAACGCCGGGAAAGGCGTGACGGTTTCGACCACCCGGTCCCCGTTGCCGTCGCGCACCTGCACCGTCGCGGGCGTGCCCGTCGAACCCGGAACGGCGACCGCGTACGTCGACACCCGTGGGATCACGTTGATCGCTGCCATCAGCCCGTTGTCTTCGTGGTTGAGGCGGTGGCAGTGGATGACGTAGGTGCCGCCGAATTCGACGAACTCTGTGCGCAGCGTGAGTCTGGCTGGAGCGATGGGATTTTCATTCGCCTCGGTCAGCGCCGCAGGCACGTTGGCATTGTCTATGCCGAATGGCTGTACGCCGGTGGTCGTGCCGGTGATCGGGTTCACCACCTGGGTGACCTGAAAGTCGTTGACGTGGATGTGCATCGGATGGTCGTCGTTGTTGAAGTTGGTGACCAGCCATTCCTCGACAGTTTCCAGACGCGGTTGCAGCAGCGGGACGTTCGGGAACGTGTTGTCGTCGAACTGGTAGGTGAACGCCTTGGGATCGTCGTTGCTGGCGTAGTTGTTGCCGAATCCGCCCGACACCACCAGCTCGCGTTTGACCGCCGGCGTCATCACCGAAGTGTCGACGAATGACGTGAAGGCGCCGAGGTTCTGGCCCGGCTCGAAGGCGGTGGTTCGCCCCTCGCCGCTGTCCGGGGTTACGTGCAGCAGGGTCTGGGTGGGGAAGACGAAGAAGCCGTCGGCGTAGCTGATGAACTTCGGGTCGACGGTCGCCGTGCCAAGCAATGCCGGCGGGTTCTTGGTGCCGTTGTCCGTGTACAGCACACCGGGATTCGATACCGGCTTGGCGCCGGCCATCGGCGACATCTCCAGTATCAGGTCACCGGACTTCGGCATCGTGACCGCGATTGCGTAGCGGGACGCCGGCGGAATGAGCAGTCGGGTGCCGTCGCCGTCGACGGGCCGCTGCACCTGCGTGTAGGGGTTGCCGTCCTGTCCGACGATCGAGAACTTGGGGTGGCTGCCCGTGGCGGTCTCGGTGAGTTGCACTGGCATGTAGGCGATGTCGCTGATGTTGGCCAGCACCCAGATCTCGGTCTGGCCCGGCTTCAGTTTGAGCTCCGGCTGGAACTGCCCGTTGACGGTGAATTGCACATCGCGCCGGTTCTCGGGCAGCGACGGGTCGGCGGGCAGGTTGGCCGACGGGCTGCTGAAGTTCTGCAGGTTCGATGGAATAAATTGGGTTTGGCCGCGGTGGTTTTGCGGAGACAGCGGGCCCTGGTACCAGTTGGTGAGGTACTGGGCACCCGTCGTGGTGTCCGCGAAGTTCACCGGTGCGAGGCTCGGAGAGTAGGTGCCGTCGGCGAGTTGGGAGCCTTCCGGCGGTGTGAGCGTGCTGACGAACTGCGGCCAGTACGCGTTGTTCAACTGGTGGCCGTTGCCCTTCCGGTCGAAGACGAAGTTGTACTGCAGCGCCATGTCCCGGACGGGAATGTCGTTCTGCGTCACCAGCGGAAGCTCGCCGTCGGGGCGCCCGATCTCCAACAGTCCGGCAAGTCCGAGATACGTCTGCTGTGCCGTGAGCATGTGGCGGTGACTGTGGTACCAATACAGCCCGCGCGGCATACTCGCGGGCAGCGGGTAGTCGTAGGTGTTGCTCATGCCCGCGGGGATGCTGAGCAGGACGTTGTCGGCGTTGCCCGACGGGCTGACGTGCAGTCCGTGCGTGTGCAGGTTCAGCGGTGACTGGGTCAGCTGCGGTGGGTACAACGGAGGCTGCTGGCCGGCGGGCGTGAACGCGGGATCGTAGAAGTCCCGGATGGTGAGGCCGGACAGGTCGTTGTCGAAGTGGATGATCAGCCGCTGGCCGGGATCGACCCGCAATGTCGGTGCGGGATAGAGGTTGTCGCCGTTGACGGAGCCGTCCGAGCTGGTGCCTCTGACCAGCTCGTAGCCGAACACCAGGAAGTTGGACACCGGTTGCGAGACGGTGTCGAGCGCAACCGTGCCCTGATGCGCCGACAACCGGACCTCGAGAACGCCGTCCTTGCTCGACAGACGCACGGGTTCCCGAAATGGCGCTGGCGTGCCGTCGGGGCCGGCGAACACACCCGGCTGCGTGGCTGCCGGAGACTGTTCGTGCGATGAGCACGACACCACCATCAGCGTCAGCGACGCGACAAGTCCGAAGGCGATGACGGAGGTGCCGCGTCGTCTGGTCATGGCGTTCCTGTCTACCGCGACAACACGGCTTTTGACGGCTCTACTCGCGTTATGTGTACAACAACCGCACTTTCGGCGAGGGATTTCAACTATCTTCGCGCAGCTCGTCGACGGTCAGCAGGTCGTCGCGGACGTTCTGCTCGCGGTAGGCAAGTTGGCCGACGCGGTTGGCGATCACGGGCGCGGTGATCAGCGTGAACATCGCGGTGAGGGCCATCATCCCGATGTCGACGTTTCCGCGCAGCCGGGTCGCGGCGCCGGCCAGCACCAACAGCAGGCCCAGCGACTGGGGCTTGGTCGCTGCGTGCATGCGCGACAACGTGTCTGGGAATCGAACCACGCCGATCGACGCGGTGAGCGCGAGCGCCGACCCACCGAGCACGAGCACACTGGTGATGACGTCAAGGATGTCCATCTGGGCCTTTCGGCTCGACGTCGGGGACCCGGAAGCGCGCCACGCTGACCGATCCCACGAAGCTGATCAGCGACAGCGCGGTGATGCCGTAGACGACCGTGGTGTCGAGGCTGAACGCAGCCCACGTGCCCAAGCCGCACATCGCGACGGCGACCAGGGTGTCGACGCCGACGAGGCGGTCTAATGTGCTGGGCCCGGACAGGATTCGGAAGGTGGTCAGCGCGGCGGCGGCCACCAGCGTGACGGCCGCGATCATCCAGACGACATTCATGCCTGCTCCTCGGGCACCGGTCGCCAGTCTCTGTCCCGTTCGAACGCCGCGATGAGCAGTCGCTCCAACTGTCCCATTTCGTCGTAGAACCGGTTGACCGCGCGAAGGGACCCGACGTCGAGCACGTGCACGTAGAGCAGACGGCGGTCCCGGTCGATCTCCAACACCATCGTGCCGGGAGTCAGGTTGATCGCGTGCGCGGCCAGTGCGAGAACCAGATCCGACTTCAGGGCGAGACGCACGCGCAGGACCGCGCTCATCGGCGGCGCCCCGGGCTTGATCGCGAGCCAGGCCACCTGCAGGCTGGATACCACCAGGTTGCGCCCGACCACCAGGCTTACCTTCGCCAGCGAGAGCGGGTGCAGGCGGCCCTCGATGGGGACGACCGGCAGAGAAAGCAAGAACGTGATCAGCAGCGCCACCGCCAGGCCGCTGAGAATGTTGGCAACAGATATGGTGTCCCACAACAGAATCCAGACGGCGATCAGCCAGCACACCGACCACACCCGCAGCGCCCACCGCCGTGTCATGAGCCGGACCCCAGCACAGCGGTGATGTACCGGTCGCGGTCGAGCACCTCGGCGGCCGCGCGGTCGGCGTAGGAGAAGATCGGCCCGGCCAGCACCGTCAGCGTCAACGCCACCCCGATCAGCGCCATCGTCGGCGCCAGCATGCCCAACGGCATCCGGCCGACGTCGTCGCGGTCCAGGAACGACACATCGTCGCCGGCGTCGTCGAGCAACACCGACGGGCCGGCGCTGGACAGTGCACCCTCGGGTGCGTCGGCGCGGGGCCGCCAGAACGCCTTGCTGTAGACGCGGGTCATCGCGTAGAGCGTGAGCAGGCTGGTGGTCACGCTGCCGCCGACCAGTATCCACGCCAGCACCGAACCCTCCCCGACGCCGGCCTGTAGCAGCGCGACCTTGCCGAGAAAACCCGAAAATGGCGGAATGCCACCGAGATTGAGCGCAGGCAACAGGAACAGCAGCGCCAACAACGGGCTGGTGGCGGCGAGCCCGCCGAGCCGGCGCAATGTCGACGCACCGGCCTGCCGTTCGATCAGCCCGGCGACCAAGAACAGCGTAGTCTGGACGATGATGTGGTGGGCGACGTAATAGATCGCACCCGCCATCCCGGGCCGGGTGGCCAGAGCGATCCCGAACACCATGTAGCCGATGTGGCTGACCAGTGTGAACGACAGCAGCCGCTTGATGTCGTTCTGCGCGATCGCGCCGAGCACGCCGACGAGCATCGTCAACAGTGCCGCGACGAGCAGCACGTTGTCCAGCCCGCCGCCGGGGAACAGCAGTGAATGTGCCCGGATGATCGCGTACACACCGACTTTCGTCAGCAGACCGGCGAAGACGGCGGTGATGGGCGCCGGCGCGGTGGGGTAGGAGTCGGGCAACCAGGTGGACAACGGGAACACCGCCGCCTTGATCCCGAACGCGACGAGCAGCACCGCGAACAACGCGCTGCGGGTACCCGGCGCGATCGAATCGAGCCGGAGGGCGAGTTCGGCCAGGTTCAGCGTTCCGGTCGCGGCATAGATGAGCGCGATCGCGAACAAGAAGATCAGCGACGAGACCATCGAGACCATCACGTAGGCGATGCCCGCGCGGACACGGTCTTCGCTGGCGCCGATGGTCAGCAGTACGAAGCTCGCGGTCAGCAGCACCTCGAAACCGACGAAGAGGTTGAACAGGTCGCCGGCCAGGAACGCGCCGCACACGCCGGCCGACAGCACCAGGTAGGTGGGCAGGAAGATCGACACCGGCTGGCGTTCGTCGCCGTCGCGGATACCCTGGCCGATCGCGTAGATGACCACGGCCAGCAGCACGATCGACGACACCACCATCATCAGCGCCGACAGCCGATCCACCACGAGCGCGATGCCCAGCGGCCCGAGCCCCGGCACCATCTGCCCCCAGCCGCCGACGTTGACCGCGATCGTGCCCTGCCGGTCGGTCAGGTAGATCAGCGCGACGCACACCGCGACGACGGCCGTCAGCGCCACGAGGCTGATCGAGCGCTGAAGGCGCGGATGGCGGCCGACGAACATGGTCAGCGCCGCGCCGCCGACCGGAATCAGCACGGGCAGCGGGGTGAGGGCGGACGCGACAGTCACGTGACCTCTTGGGCCTTCCGGGAATGTGCGGGGACGGCGTCGAGTTCGGCGGGCTCGTCGGTGCCGAGTTCCGGCTCGGGATGAATGACGTCCTCCTCGGCCGCGTCTTCGGTCTGCTGCGACACCCGGGTGTCCTCGGGGTCGTCGGGGACTTCCTCGGCGGTGGTGAGCCGATACGACCGGTACGCCAGTGCAAGGACGAACGCGGCGACACCCATCGAGATCACGATCGCGGTGAGAATCATGCCCTGAGCCAGCGGGTCGGCGGTGCCGGTGCGCCCGGCGCTGGTGCGGCCGTATATCGGCGGATTGCCCGACGCGCCGCCGACAGTCAGGATCAGCAGGTTGACGGCATTGCCAACGAGCAACAGTCCCAACAACATTCGGGTGAGGTTCCGCTCCAGCAGTAGGTAGACACCCGTGCTGGTGAGCACGCCGATCAACACCAGGGGCACCAGTGCCGTTGTCATCGAAACACCGCCTTCCGGGAATCGGTTGCCGCGCGGGCCAGTTCGTCGTCGAGATGGGCGCCGAGGCTGCGTAGCACGTCGAGCACCAGCCCCACCACGATGAGGTACACGCCGAGGTCGAAGAACAGTGCGGTGACGAACTTGACGTGGCCGAGCACCGGCAGGTCGAACTCGATCAACGCCGATGACAGCACTGGCGCGCCGAGCAGCAGCGAGGCCACCGCGGTACCGGCCGACAGTGCCAATCCGACCCCGAGCACCTTGCCGACGTCGATCGGCAACGTCTCGCCGAGTTCGTAACGCCCGCCGGCGAGGTAGCGCAGCACCAGCGCCAGCCCGCCGGTCAGGCCGCCCGCGAAACCGCCGCCGGGGGTGTTGTGGCCGGTGAAGAAGAAGTACACCGACAACACCATGATCAGCGGGAAGATCACGCGCGTCGCGACTTCCAGCACCAGCGACCGGTGGCGCGGGTCGCGCAGCTCGCTGCCTCGCAGCCACGTCACCTCGCTGCTGATCGGCGCCGGGTACGGCGCATCGGAAACCCGCGGGGCAGCGCCGAACCGGCGGTGGCGGAACACCATCGACGCGACGCCCGTCGCGGCGACGAGCAGCACCATGATCTCGCCGAGTGTGTCCCACGCGCGGATGTCGACCAGGAGAACGTTGACGGTGTTGGCGCCGTGGCCGCGGTGGAGTGCCGCGTCGGGCAGCACCGACGCCACAGGGGTGTCCGTGCGGACGGCCATGGCGTACGCGGCGAGCGTGGTGACCGTCGCACCCACGGCGAGCGCCAGACCGATGCGCTTGAACCTGTGCTGCTTGAGATTGCGGCCCGGCACCTCGGCCGGCAGCGCGCGCAGGACGAGCACGAAGACGACGAGAACCAGTGTCTCGACGAGGAATTGGGTCAGCGCGAGATCGGGGGCGCCGTGCAGCGCGAATATCACGCCGCAGCCGTACCCGGTGATTCCGACGAGCAGCACACCGGCCAGCCGGTTGCGCATCACGGTGGCGCCGAGCGCGGCGGCCACGATCAGCAAGCCGACCACAAGCTGTAGCGCGGAATCCCAAAGCCGGAATTGTGGGCGGTCCCTTGCACCGGCGAGCAGCGCGCCGACGGGCAGCAGCACCAGCGTGGAGAGGATCACCGCCTGGGTCGCCGGGATCGAGCCGCGCTGTGTCACGGCCGTCACCTTCAACGACAGCATGTCCGCGGCTCGCACGACTGCGTCGTAACGACGGTCGGCGTTGCCCAGCGGGAGCCAGCCGATCCTGTTGCGGCGCAACCGGTCTCGCAGCAGGAACACGGCGGCTCCGGCACCGAGCGCAACCGCCGACAGTGCCAGCGCCAGGCCGAATCCGTGCCACAGGGCCAGCTGGTAGGTGCGCCCGCCGGGCACAGTGTCGGCGTGGCCGACGAGCACGTCGTCGAGCGCGCCGGGGATGATTCCCAGCGCCAGACTGGCAGCAGCCAGTACAGCCGGTGCCGCAAGGAAACTGGCCGACGGTCGATGCATGTGCGCGACGAGAGAGCTCGGCTCTGACCGGCCCTTGCGGGCGAACGCTCCCCACAGGAAGCGGATGCTGTAAATCGTCGTGAACACGGAAGCGAGCACCACTGCAGCCAACACGACCGGTGCTGCGGCGCCCAGAGAGTCGCTGTGCGCCAGCGTTTCGAAGTCGGCCTCCTTGGCGACGAAGCCGAGGAACGGCGGCACTGCTGCCATGCTGGCCGCCGCCAGCGCTGCGATGACCAACAGCGGCCGGTTCTCGTGGCCGAGCCAGGCCAGCCTGCGGATGTCACGGGTGCCGGTGGAGTGGTCGATGATGCCGACGACCATGAACAGCGCCGCCTTGAACAGCGCATGGGCGACCAGCAGCGCCAGGCCGGCCAGCATCAGGTCGCCTCCGCCGGCGCCGACCAGCAGCGTGATGAAGCCGAGTTGGCTGACGGTGCCGAACGCCAGGATCAGTTTGAGGTCGTATTCGCGGACCGCACGCCAGCCGGCGAGTAGCAGGGTGCCGACGCCGAGGATCACGACGGTGGGCCGCCACGGCGGGATGTCGGCGACGCCTGGCGTCAGCCGCGCGACGAGGTAGACACCGGCCTTGACCATCGCGGCGGCATGCAGGTAGGCGCTGACCGGGGTGGGCGCGGCCATCGCGCCGGGAAGCCAGAAGTGCAGGGGCACCAGCGCGGACTTGCTCACCGCGCCGACGAGCAGCAGTGCCACGCCGACGCCGGCGACTGCCCCCGCCGGGGGGTGAGCGACCAACTGCGACAGCAGGTACGTGCCTGAGGCCTGTCCGAGGACGACGATGCCGACGAGCATCGCCAGGCCACCGGCCGTAGTGACCAGCAGCGCCTGCATCGCGGCGCGGCGGCTGGCGGCACGTTCGGCGTAGTGCCCGACGAGCAGGAACGACAACACCGTCGTCAGCTCCCAGAACATGTAGAGCAGCAGCATGTTGTCGGTGACCACCAACCCGAACATCGCCCCGGCGAACGCGACGAGCTGGGACGCGAAGCCGGGCAACTTCTGTTCCACATGCTCGTCGTGGTGGTGGAAGTAGTCGGCGCAGTAGAACAGCACGAGCGCGCCGATGCCCAGGACCAGAACGGACATGATCGCCGACAGCGCATCGAAGCGCAGGTCGACGTTCAGCGACAGCTCGGGCACCCACTGCGCGTGCACGACGCTGACGCGGTCCGGTCCCGGCCAGTTCAGCGCGACCCAGATCAACGACGCCGCGGGCACCGCAGCCAGGGGATAGAACGCCCGCCGCCCCCACCGGTAGACCAGTAGCGGCGCCGCGACGGCAGCGACCGCGTGGGCGAACAGGATGGCGAGCATGGCACTCCGATGCTTTTTTGTCGGGGTGTCAGCCGTCGAAGGCTAGGGCGTTCAGATCAGTCTACGGGGGGTCCTTTGGGCAGCTCTTGCCACAGTACGCGGGCGGGATGATGAATCAACCGTCGAGGTCATCGCCGTCGGCGCCGGTCCGACAGGTTTGATGCCGGCTTGCGACTGCCCGGGGAGCGTCGCGACACCTTCGAGCTGCTCGACGCGCGGACTTCCCGTCACGCAGGCGGCGCCGGCCCGGAACTGCCTGCAGCCCTGCGGTATCGAACCGCCGAGAACACAGTTGTTGACGCAATCGCGAGTGACAGCGTCAACA
>JBAPQQ010000627.1:0-2294 GCA_049280695.1 Mycobacterium sp. | reverse complement strand
GGTCCTGACGTGGGGGCCCGACCGCCGCGAGATCCGTGCCGATGCGTCTGGAACCGCGCGTGTGCTTGTCGTTCCGGAGAGCGTGAACCCCGGCTGGGTGGCACACACCGCCGACGGAACCCGGCTGAAGCCGATCGTCGTCAACGGGTGGCAGCAGGGCTGGGTGCTGCCCGCGGGTACGTCCGGCGTCGTCACGCTGACGTTCCCGTCCAACAGGCTGTACCGGGCCGGCCTGTTCTGGGGCCTGGCGCTGCTGCCGTTGCTCGCGCTGCTGGCGCTGCTGCGTCCCCGCCGCGAGGCCGACGACGAGCCCGCTCACCCGTGGCGGCTACCCACCGCAGCCGCCGCGATCGCCGTGCTGGGAACGGGGTGGCTGATCTCCGGAATCGCCGGTGTCGCGGTGTTCGCCGGGGCGCTCGCGCTGGGGTACCGGCTGCGTGATCGGCCGTCGTCGTCCGATTCGGTGACACTCGGCATCACGACGGGCGGGTTCATCCTGGCCGGCGCCGTGCTGTCGCGCCATCCGTGGCGGTCGGTGAGCGGATACGTCGGGCACTCGTGGGGTGTTCAGCTGCTCGCGCTGATCGCGGTCGCGGCGCTGGCCGCGTCGATCGTGCCGATCATGGGGTCCCGGCCCCCTGCCGAGTAGCAGAATGCGGCTATGCCAGAAGTCAATACGGTGCGGGGTCCGATCGACAGCGGTGCTCTCGGTGTGACGTTGATGCACGAGCACGTCTTCATCATGACCACCGAAGTCATGCAGAACTATCCGGAATCGTGGGGCGACGACGCGCAGCGCGAGGCCGACGCGGTCGAGCGGCTCAACGCGCTCAAGGCAACGGGCGTCGACACCATCGTCGACCTCACCGTCATCGGACTCGGTCGCTACATTCCCCGGATCGCGCGGGTCGCCGCGGCCACCGAGCTCAACATCGTCGTCGCGACCGGCGTCTACACCTACAACGACGTGCCGTTCTGTTTCCACTACCTCGGGCCGGGTGCGCCGCTGAACGGGCCGGAGATCATGACCGGCATGTTCGTCCGCGACATCGAGCAGGGCATCGCCGACACCGGGGTCAAGGCCGCGATCCTCAAGTGCGCGACCGACGAACCCGGTGTGACGCCCGGCGTCGAGCGGGTGCTGCGCGCCGTTGCCCAGGCGCATCGCGAAACCGGCGTGCCGATCTCGACGCACACGCACGCGCCGACGCGGCGCGGCCTCGAGCAGCAGCGCATCTTCGCCGACGAGGGCGTCGACCTCACCCGCGTCGTCATCGGCCACTCCGGCGACTCCACGGATATCGGCTACCTCGAGGAGCTGATCGCCGACGGCAGCTACATCGGCATGGACCGGTTCGGCATCGACGTGATCCTTCCGTTCGAGGACCGGGTGGAGACGGTGGCCAAGATGTGCGAGCGCGGGCACGCCGACAAGATGGTGCTCTCGCACGACGCGAGCTGCTACTTCGACGCGCTGCCCGAGGAACTGTTGCCGGTGGCCGCACCCAACTGGCACTACCTGCACATCCACCACGACGTGATCCCCGCGCTCAAGCAGCGCGGGGTCACCGACGAGCAGATCCGCACCATGCTCGTCGACAACCCACGCAAGATCTTCGAGCGCCGCGGCGGGTACTGACGGCGCCGCGCACCGGAGGTCACGCCATAGCGTCGAACCCGGCGCCGACGGCGGGCTCCGGCGTCGTCTCGGTCACCGTGCTGTCCAACGGCGGCGCCGGCCGCTCGTTGCGGTACTCCCAGCGACGCAGCGCGACCCGGCACGGCGACTCCACCAGCGCGTAGCTCACTGCGGCGATCGCAAACCCGAAGACGACCGTCAGCACCAGCACGATCGGCATGTGGCCACTGAACGGGAACTCCCCGATCACCGGGAACACCATGGTCAACGCAGCCAGGTGCCAGACGAACAGTCCGTAGGACCAGCGGCCGAGCGTGACCATCGGGCGGCTGCCGAGAATCCGGTGCGGTGTGTCTGGGCGGTCCAGCACGAGCGGCGCGAGCAGGGCCGCGGCCAGCACCGCCCCCATCGCGGTCTTGACGACGAACTGGCCGGTGGTGCCGACGACCAACCCTTCCGGCCCCGCCGCCGGAGAGGCCGCCACGAGAAAGGCCGCACCCGCGATGACTGCCATGAGCACACGTCGTCGCGCCAGGCGGTGCGTCCAGCCGAGCGGGCTGACGGTCCATTCGGCGAGCAGCATGCCCGCAGCGAACCAGGCGAAGAACGCCGGCGGCCAGTTCAGCGGGTGGACGCCCGCGGCGGTGTGCAGCGG
>JBAPQQ010000626.1:0-7623 GCA_049280695.1 Mycobacterium sp. | reverse complement strand
CCGAGGGCAGCCCGGACACCGCCAGCGCCGTGGTCACCGCCGACGGCCCGGGCAGGCAGGACACGGGCACGCCTTCGGCGATGCACACCGTGACGAGCCGGTAGCCGGGATCACTGACCACCGGCGTGCCCGCGTCGGTGACCGCCAGCACCGTCGCGCCGGACTTCATGGCGGCGACCAGCGAGGGCACCCGGGCGGCCTCGTTCTGGTCGAACAGGCTCACGACCTTCCCGGTGATGCGCGCACCGAGCGCGGTGGCCAACGTGCGCACCCGGCGGGTGTCTTCTGCGGCTACGACATCCGCGGACTCCAGCGCCGACATCAGCCGCGCGGACGCGTCGGAGGGTTGGCCCAGCGGCGTCGCACCCAGCAACAACCGGCCACCGCCCATAGCGACAGCCTACGATCGCCGGTGTGACCGTTGCCGACGTCGAGCCGCGCACCGAAGAGCGCGGCGTCCCGATGATCAGCCCCGGTCCGCAGATTCCGGTCGCCGACTTCGGGCCGACGGATCGCCTGCAAGGGTGGGCGATGACGGCCGTCGTGGCAGCCCTGGCCGGCATCACCCGCTTTGTCAGCCTCGGATATCCGACCGATGCCGGGACGCCGATCTTCGACGAGAAGCACTACGCGCCGCAGGCATACCAGATGCTGTTCAACAGCGGTGTGGAGGACAACCCGGGCTTCGGCCTCGTCGTGCATCCACCGCTGGGCAAGATGCTGATCGCGCTCGGCGAAGCGATGTTCGGCTACACCGGTCTGGGCTGGCGGTTTTCCGGGGCGGTCGCCGGGGTGGTGCTGGTGGTGCTGGTGGCCCGCATCGCGCGGCGGCTGAGCCGCTCGACGATGGTGGGCGGTATCGCGGGACTGCTGATCGTCGCCGACGGGGTCAGCTTCGTGACGGCCCGAACCGCGCTGCTCGACGGCTTCTTGACGGTGTTCATCGTCGCAGCGTTCGGCGCGCTGATCGTGGACCGCGACCAGGTGCGCGCCCGTATGCATGTCGCCTTTCTCGAAGGCCGCATCGCCGAAACCCGTTGGGGGCCAAGACTCGGCGTGCGGTGGTGGCGCTTCGGCGCCGGCGTGCTGTTGGGGATGGCGTTTGCCACCAAGTGGTCGGGGTTGTACTTCGTCGCGTTCTTCGCGGTGATGTCGGTGGTGTTCGACGTGGCTGCGCGCCGGCAGTACCAGGTGCCGCGGCCGTGGCTGGGGGTGCTGCGCCGCGACACTGCGCCCACGTTCTACGCAATGGTGATCATCCCGTTCGCGGTCTACATGGCGTCCTACGCACCGTGGTTCGCGTCCGAGACCGCGATCAACCGCTACGAGGTCGGGCGCTCGATCGGGCCCGGCGGGGTGCTGCCCGATGCGGTGCGCTCGCTGTGGCATTACACCTACGGCGTCTACAAGTTCCATGCCGGGCTCACCAATGCCGCGGGCAATCACCATCCGTGGGAGAGCAAGCCGTGGACCTGGCCGATGTCGCTGCGGCCGGTGCTGTATGCGATCGACCAGCAGAACGTGCCCGGCTGCGGGGACCAGTCGTGCGTCAAGGCCGTCATGCTCGTCGGCACGCCGGCGATGTGGTGGATCGCGCTGCCGGTGCTGCTGTGGACGCTGTGGCGTGCTTTCGTCAAGCGTGACTGGCGGTATGCGGCTGCGCTGGTGGGGTATGGCGCGGGCTTTCTGCCGTGGTTCGCCGACATCGGCAGGCAGATGTATTTCTTCTACGCCGCGCCGATGGCGCCGTTCCTGGTGATCATCATCGCGCTGATCCTCGGCGACATGTTGTATGCGCCGAGGCAGTCGCCGGAACGGCGAACGCTCGGGCTGCTGGTCGCCAGCTTCTATGTCGCACTGGTGATCGCGAACTTCGCCTGGCTGTTTCCCGTGCTCACCGGCATCCCGATATCGCAGGCGACGTGGAACATGGAGATCTGGCTGCCCAGCTGGCGCTGAGGCCCGCCGCGCCCCCTGCGCCGATTTCTGCGTGAGGGCTGCGATGTCGGGTTATCCACAGCCCTGGTGCAGAACTCGGTGCTGCAACCGTCTTTCTGTCGGCGGCAGAAGCCAGCATCCGAGGCATGTGGCAACCATTCGTCGGCGCCGAGGCGATTGGCGACGGCGCGCTGACCCGCGGCAAGTTGCGCTGGAACTTCACCGCGGTCCATCCGGGCGTTTACCTGCCGAACGACGCCGAGCGGACAGTCTGCGTGAACGCCGTCGCCGCGTGGCTGTGGACGGGTCGCACGGGCATCATCGCCGGACGCGCGGCCGCCGCGTTGCACGGCGCGAAATGGGTCAGCTCGTCGACACCTATCGAACTGATCACCGAGCACACCCGACCTCGCGCCGGTGTCATCGTCCGCGAGGAGCGCATCGCCGACGACGAGATCGCGTCTATCGGTGAGCTGCAGGTCACCAGCCCCGCCCGCACAGCGCTCGATTTGGCTCGTCACCTGCCGCGCGATATCGCGGTCGCGCACCTGGACGCGTTGGCCGCAGCGACAGGCGTCTGCGCGGCGGACGCCCTTGCGCTGACCCATAGATACCGCGGGGCACGCGGATTACGCCGAGCTCGAAGGGCGCTCGCGCTCATGGACGGCGGAGCGCAGTCGCCACAGGAAACCCGGCTACGCCTGTTGCTTATCGATGCCGGATTTTCCAGGCCTAGAACGCAGATTCGAGTGAGCGACGGAATGAATGAAGCATTCATCGACATGGGATACGACGAGCCCATGGTCGGCCTGGACTACGAAGGCGTTCAGCACAGCACCGATCGCGGCCGGTATGTCCACGACATCGGACGGGCAGAACTGGTCGACGGTCAAGGGTGGATCGACATCCGCGTGGTCAACGAACACAGCAGGCAGTTCACCATCCATCGCGTGCGCAAGGCGTTCGCCCGACGCGGATGGACGGCGCCGAAATCTGCGTGAGGGTTGTGATTCTCCGAAGACCACAGCCCTGGTGCAGAACTCGGCGAGAGGGGTTAAAGCGGATCCCTGCCCGCGGGACACGACATACAGCGTGGGCCGCCGCGGCCGGTTCCCAGCTCGGCCGCCGCGATCGGCAACACCTCAATACCCGATTCCTCCAGGCGCGCATTGGTTTCCACGTTGCGCTCGTACGCGACGACGACGCCGGGCGCCAGCGCCAGAGTGTTGTTGCCGTCGTCCCACTGCTCGCGTTCGGCTGTGATGGGGTCCAAGCCCGTGTCGATGACCCGCAGCCGGTCGATGCCCATCGCCCGGGCCGCCGCTTCTACAAAGGGTTCCGCGTCGGTGATCCGGACACCGGAAGCCGTGCGCGAGATCGTGAACGCCGACAGCGTGTCGACGACGTTCGGGTACATCACCACCGCGTCGACGTCCACCATGGTGCAGACGGTGTCGAGATGCATCTGCGCCCGCACCTGCGCGATCGGCACAGCCAGCACCGTATGCGCCAAGTCGTCATCGAACAGGCTGCGCGCCAAGGCTTCTGCCCCTGCCGGCGTGGTGCGCTCCCCGACGCCGACCGCGATCACCCCGGGTGCCAGCAGCAGCACGTCACCGCCCTCCACCGGCGCCGTGTGCGACTCGTAGGCGCGCCGCACCCCGGTGAAGCGCGGGTGGTGGGCGTAGATGATGTCGGTCAACGACGTCTCGCGCACCCTGGCCGGCAGCGCCAGAGACGTGATGGCCACCCGCGGCCCGATCCAGAAAGACGAGTCCCGCGTGAACAACAGGTTGGGCAGCGGATCGATCACGAAGTCGGTCCCGTGGTGCATCAGACGCACGAGCGAGCCCACAGCGGACTCGCGGAAAGGCAGTTCGGTGAACGTCATCCCGGCCGTCAGCACCCGCGCCAGCGCGTCGGCGTCCAGACCACGCAGATACTCCGAAAGTTCCTGGGCCAGTGGATGTCCGAGACGACGGGCATCGACGGCCGCGGCGATCCCGTGCATGCGGGCCGCTCCGCTCGACAGTGCCTCCGTCAGCAGCTGGGCCAGCAGCATCACCTCGATGCCCCGCGAGCGCAGCAACTCGGCGAAGGCATCGTGCTCCTCTTGTGCGCGGGAGACCCACGGCAGCCCGTCGAACAGCAGCGCGTCGTTGTTGCGTGGCGTCAACCGTTGTAGCTCCGGCCCCGGCCGGTGCAGGATCGCCGCACGCAGCGTGCCGACTTCGGAGGTCACACCCAACGCGACACCGGCCACGGATAGCACCGTAACCCCCAACTATGGCTGAGGTGGTTGGACGGCAATGAGCTCGCCGAATGCATCGGCTGCGGCTGCCTGAGCCTGCGCAGTTGCACGCTGTCCAATCCCGGCGCCGTGCTCGCCGCTCAGGGTCCGGGCACCGTCAGACTCCGACACCGTCGAACACCCGTGCGATACCCTGGGGTCATGTCCTACGCGGTGCAGGCTGCGCTGTTCGAGCACGCCGACCGGCGGATCCTCGGCGACGGCGCATGGGTCGACCTGTGCTCGGGCTGGCTGGGTGACGGCGACGCGTTGTTCGACGAGCTGCTGGCCACCGTCCCGTGGCGGGCAGAACGCCGCCCGATGTACGACCGTGTCGTCGACGTACCGCGCCTGCTGAGCTTTCACCACCTTGACACCGAGCCGTCCCCCCACCCGCGGATCGCCGAGCTGCGCGACCGCCTCAACGACACCTACGCCGGCGAACTCGGCGAGCCCTTCACCACGGCAGGCCTGTGCCTGTACCGCGACGGTGCCGACAGCGTCGCCTGGCACGGCGACCGGATCGGCCGCGGCCGCAACGAGGACACGATGGTCGCGATCGTGAGCCTGGGTGCCACGCGTGTGCTGGCGATGCGCCCGAAGACCGGCGGTACTTCGCTGCGGCTGCCACAGGCCCACGGCGACCTGCTGGTGATGGGCGGCTCGTGCCAGCGCACGTGGGAGCATGCGGTGCCCAAGACCAGCAAGCCGTGCGGTGCGCGGATCAGCATCCAGTTCCGCCCGCAGGGCGTCCGCTAGCCGCGAACGGCGGCCACCGAATCGATCAACAACTGTTGTGCGCGTTCGAGATTGACGGCCGGCACCGATTGCCCCGGATTGGGCAGCGGGTTGGCGGTCACCACTACGAGGTAGTCGCCGAGATAGGCAACGTAGGTGTACAACTCACCGGAGGCGACCGCGGTCTGCAGCTGGCGGTGCTTACCGACGGTCTGCGCGCCCTCGATGTGCGGGGCATCGATGACGTCGACGACGCCGCGCATCTCGGGTGCGGTGAACGTGACGTGCCCGCACCGGTTCACGGAGTCGGGATTGAGGTCCACGCGCTCCGACGTTTCGATGGCCATCGCGATGAACCGGTTGCCTTCTCCCTCGGCGCTCACCGATGCGATGTTGCCGTGCAACCCGGCAGGAAGTGTCCAGGCGTACTGCGCGCAGTCAGCCGGATCCCATGTCAGCCCGGGCTGAAACTGAAGCGGCGACAACAGCTTTGGGTCGATAGCGGTCTTTCCGATGGTCCGCACGGCAAATGGTGGGGCGAAAGTCGATTGCACGGACAGAACCTTGCCGATATCGACCTCGGCCGGGGCCGGCCCGGCGGCGTCGTCGGTCTCGCTGTCGGATCTGCAGCCGCTCAGCAGCACTCCCACGATTCCCGTCAACGCAAGCAGCATGATCGGCAACCGCACCCGCGCAATGTACCGAACGGGCGCGCCTCAACCGCGCAACGTCGCCACGGCCTGCGCGAGAAATCTCGGCGCGAAATCCGGGGGCAGCTCCGACGGCCCGGATCCCGGATCGGTGACCACGGTGACGAAGGCGACGTAGTCACCGAGGTACGCGGTGGCCGTCGTGGCGTGCGAGCCTGTTTCGGTGCCGCCTTCGACGACGGTCCGGCTGTCGGCGACCATGGCGACCGTCGCAGCGTTCTCGATCGCAGGAGCAGCCGTCAGGTCGACGGTTGCGGTGGTGCGTCCGGACTTCATTGTCCAGTGACTGCATCCCGCGACGACGTCCGTGTCGGGGCCGGTCGACGACGCGTCGGCCAACGCCACGTAGATGATTCCCCCGCTGCCGGACCCGGACAGCACCTGCGTCGACGAACCGTCGGCCGCCGGGTCGGCCAACGCGCCGCATCTCGCCGGCTGCGCAACCCAGCCCGGCGTGAGTCCCCAGTACTTCGCCGGTGAGGCGACTCCGTCGAACTCGGCGATTTCATAACCCGTCGGGAAGGACCCGCGCAGGCGGCGAAGATTGGCCGGATCGATCTTGCCCGCCTCGGCGGCCGGCGACGATGGACCCGGCCGCGGCTCGTGCGCCGGCGCCGAGCAGCCCGTGGCCGCCACCATCACCAGCACGATGAACGGGTGCAGGCGCACGCCCGTTGATACCACACGATGATTCGCTCATTCGGGAACGTTCGGACGTTGAAAGACGATGTACTCGATGAGTACTCACGACCGTTCGGGGAGAAGGGAGGCGGGTCTGTGCGCACGGTACCGGCCCTCTCCGCAGCGGCACTGGCGGTGTGCGCCGTCGTGGCCGGCCCGGCCGGGATTGCGTCAGCCGACGATTCGGCGCAGGACACGATCAACTACTGGGAACAGCAGGGTTATCAGGTCAACATCGACCGGGTGGGCAGCGGTCCGCTCAATAAGTGCGTCGTCACGAGTGTTCGCAATCCGAACACCATCACCCGGCTGGTGCGCGTCGGCGGCATCAACGACATCGGGCCCTCCTACCTCGTTCCGGTCATCGTGAGCCGCACGGTGCAAGTCTCGCTGGACTGCTCGCGCTAGCCGACTTCACTCGAACGCCCGGATCACCTGTCGCGCGACATTCTCGATTTCTCTGAGGTGCTTGATCTTGCCGGGCAGCTTGGCCGGTGCGGGCACCTCGATGGTGGCGGCCACGACACCCGGCTCCTCCCGGATCCACGGCGCATCGAGCTGATCCAGCAGCGCCCGCGCGGGCAGGTTGTCAGCGAGCACCCTCGCGTGGAAGCGGGTGATGCCGTCGACGCGGGCGGCAACCGCCAGCGCGACGAACAGCATCGAGCCGATGCCGCGGCCCTGGTACTCATCGGCCACGGTGAACGCGATCTCGGCGTTCGTGGGGTCGTCCTGGTCGCGCACGAAGCGGGCGTCGGCGATCACCGGTCCGTCTTCACCGTCTGTGACCACCCAGACGAAGTGCTCGACGTAGTCCACCTCGAACAGGTATGCCAGCACCGTCGCGGTCGGTGTGCGGACCGACAGGAAGCGGCGGTACAACGTCTCCGGCGAGAACATCACGTGCCCGTGTGCCACCCGCTGCGTGTCGCCGGGCAGCACCGGGCGCAGCATCAGTTCGGTGCCGTCGCGCGCCTCGAACGGAATGGGCGTGACGAACGCGGCCAGCCGCTGACGAGCCGTGCGCACCAGTTGAGTTTCGATGCCGGGAATCTCCAGCAGCCGCTGGAACGCCCCTTCTTCTCCCATGTAGCCGTACACGTCGTCGGTGGCGACCACGGTCGCAGTGCGCGGCGCGGTCCGCAGCAGGGCGATTTCACCGATCAGGCCCTCGGACAGGAACGCGACGAGGGTCTGGCCCTCGCTGTCGGTGTGCCTCACCTCGACCTCGCCGGACGCGATGATGAAGAACGTCAAGGCTTCTTC
>JBAPQQ010000625.1:0-4018 GCA_049280695.1 Mycobacterium sp. | reverse complement strand
GGCAGCGTCGGCGGTGGTTGTGGCGGCGGACGATACGCCGGTTCGCGCCGGATCACTTGCGACGGCTCCGAGCGGCCCGGCGGCGGTGCAGGGCGGTGGACGGGTGGCCGGGGACGCTCCGGCGGCCACTCGTGAGTCACCGGATCAATCTACGGCCTCAGGGCAGCCAGCCGAGGTGACCGGCGAGCAGCGCGAAGCCGACGAACGCAACCGTGTCGATCAGGCCGTGCGCGACGATCAGCGGCCACAGCCGGCCGTAGCGCCGCCACACGACCCCGAACACCAGACCCATCGCGAGGTTGCCCAACCCGGCGCCGAAACCTTGGTACAGGTGGTACGCGCCGCGCAGCAGGGCGGCGTAGAGCAGCGTGCGGGTGTTCCCCACGCCGAGCTGGGGCAGCCGCGTCATGAGGTAGCCGACCACTATCACCTCTTCGGCCCAGCCGTTGGCGAAGGCGAACAGGATCAGGATGGGGATCCGCCACCAGGTGTCGGTGAGGGTTGTCGGCACCACCGACGCGCTCGCGCCGACGATCCGGGCGAGCAGGTACAGGCCCAGCCCGGGAATCCCGATCAGTGCGGCCAAGCCGAGGCCACCCAGCACGTCGGCGCGCCAGCGCGGTCGCGCGAGCCCGACGTCTCGCGGTGCCACCCCACTGCGCCACAACAGGTACAGGCCCAACGCGCCCCATGCGAGCAGCTGCGCGATCGAGGCGAGGTTCAGCCCGAGGTCCACCAGGCCGAAGTAAGACCGCCGCGGAATCAGCGGAACTTCCTGCGTGCGGAGGGTGCGCAGTACCGCGTCGACGAGCTGCAGAACCGACGTGACGGCGGACAGCCCGAACGTCAGCACCAGGACGATGACGACCTCGAACCGCAGCGTGCGCGGCGGGAGCTGGGCGCCGGGCTCGGTCATGCCGACACGGTAAAGCCTGGCTCAGACCTTTCGTGCGCGCAGGCCGTTGAGGAACGGGCAGCCCAGCAGCATCCTGATCGCCCGTCCCAGCCCGGTCAGGTCGTGGACGGGTGCAGAGAACGGCAGCCGCACGTCGTGGTCGCCGTCGGCCTTCTCGACGCGCAACCGGACCCCGTAGCGGTCGAGGCCGAGGGGGCGAACATGGCCGTGGCGCATTGCGGAGGGCAATCGGGAGGCCAGCAGGTCGACGACTTCGCGGTGGGCGGCGTCGATGTGCTGCAGCCAGCACGACTCCATCGCGCAGAAGGGATCGGGCCGCGCCGCCAGCAGGTCCTCGACCGCCACCGACTCGGCGCCCCCAGCATCTGCGATTACCACCGACTCGGTGCGCAGCCACATCAGCGTCAATCCGCTGTTCAGCGTATTCACTTGCAGCAGTGCAGGATTGGGGTCATCGGCGGCGACGACGTCGAGCAGGGCGCCGACGATCCGCTCGGGTACCCGACGAAGACCGCCTCGGATCCACACCAACGAACGCACTGGCCTGCGCAGCGGAAGTGGCGAGTGGTCGGTCAATTCCAGCATCGCCTCGACGCCGTCGGCGTCCGTGACGGCGTCGGCCAGCTCGCTGTCGGTGGCCGCCGTCACCGCGAACGCGCCGTCACCGAGCAGGTGATGCACAGCCGTGTCGACCGGTGCGAAACCGTCGACCGCAAGTATCGCCTCGGTCGCGCCCACACAGACGCTGCGTACGCGTTCGGCGGTGGTCGGACCCGGCTGCGGCATAAGACCCCCTCGGCGAGATAAATAAGGTAAGCCTAACGTAAATAACGGCGTGGAGATGTGCAAGCTGTTCGTCCCCTGCGCCCGATAGGGTTTGACGGGTGACCCGCATCGCCTACCTCGGACCCGAGGGAACGTTCACCGAGACGGCGTTGCTGCAGATGGCCCAGCGCGGAATGATCCCGCGAAATGCCGCGATCCAGCCACTGGCCGCCGACGGCGCCGCGGTGGCGCTGCAGCAGGTTCGTGACCGCGCCGCCGATTACGCATGCGTGCCGATCGAGAACTCCATCGACGGATCGATCGTGCCGACGCTCGACAGCCTGGGCTCAGGCCCGCCGCTGAGGTTGTTCGCCGAGGTGAGACTTGATGTCGCGTTCAGCATCGCGGTGCGTGCCGGGACGTCAGAAGCCGACGTGCAAACGGTCGCCGCATTCCCGGTCGCCGCGGCTCAGGTACGGCGGTGGCTTCGAGAGCATCTGCCCGCGGCCGGCGTGGTCCCGGCGAACTCGAACGCGTCGGCGGCAATCGATGTCCGGGACGGCAAGGCCGACGCCGCGGTGACCACCCCGCTGGCCGCGCAGCGCTACGGCCTGGTCGAACTCGCTGCCGGCGTGGTCGACGAACGCAATGCCGCCACCCGGTTCGTGCTGGCCGGTCTGCCCGCCCGGCCACCCGCACGCACCGGCGCCGACCGCACCTCGGTGGTGTTGCGGCTGGAGAACAGGCCGGGGGCGCTGGTCGAGGCGCTGACGGAGTTCGGTGTCCGCGACATTGACCTCACCCGGATCGAATCCCGGCCCACCCGAACCGAACTCGGCACCTACGTCTTCTTCCTCGACTGCGTCGGGCACATCGACGACACCGCTGTCGCCGAGGCACTCAAGGCGCTGCACCGTCGTTGTGCGGACGTGCGATTCCTGGGTTCGTGGCCGACCGGCTCGCTGACCGGGGCGGTGCCACCGGAGATGGACGAGGCCGACCACTGGCTGGAGGCGCTGCGCACGGGACAGGCGGGCCAATGAGCGGCCGGCTGGTGCTGGTGCGGCACGGCCAGTCGCACAGCAACGTCGAGCGGTGCCTGGACACCCGCCCGCCGGGCGCAGCGCTGACACCTGCCGGCATTGCGCAGGCGAGAGACTTCGCGCACGGGTTCCAACGGCACGCCGGCATGTTGGTGCACTCGGTCGCCTTGCGGGCATCGCAGACGGCAGCGGTGATCGGCGGGGCGTGGACGATGCCGCCGCACGAAACAGAAGGCCTGCACGAAGTGCAGGTCGGCGAGCTGGAGATGCGCAACGACGACGAGGCGGTCGAGGTGTTCAACAGGGTGTACGAGCGCTGGCACCTCGGCGAACTCGACGTCGCACTGCCCGGCGGGGAAACCGGCGCCGAAGTGCTCGAGCGCTATCTGCCCGTGCTGACCGACCTGCGGATGCGTTACCTGGACAACGACAGCTGGAACGCCGACATCGTCGTGGTCAGCCACGGCGCGGCCATCCGGCTGGCTGCGGCGACGCTCGCGGGCGTCGCCGGGTCGTTCGTGGTGGAGCACCACATCGGCAACGCCGAGTCGGTGGTGCTGGCCCCGATCACAGACGGACGCTGGAGCTGCGTGCAGTGGGGCCAGCACAGTCCGCCGTTCATGCCGGATCCGCGGGGCATGCCACGGCCCGAGGAGCTGGAGTCCGCCGACCCGATGGGCTGAGGGCCGTCAGACCGCCACCGCGGCCGACTGCCCACACAAGCAGCCAACGGTGTCGCAGTCGATGCGCAACGTGTGCGTGATGCTCTCCGGGTGCAGGCAACCGTCCTCGGTGCATTCCGCGCGGTGCTGCACATGGATGATGACCGTGCCATGGCAGTGCTCCCACCCGTCACGGCAGTAGCGGCACGATGGGCCGCTTGCACCAGGACCAGAAGACATGGCTTGTTCATATCACTGCCGGCCGACAACGAGGGGCTGCCGCGCGGGCGGGACAGCTATTGCTCCGCGCGTCAGGCCCAGCCCAGTTCGTGCAGCCGATCGTCGTCGATCCCGAAATGGTGCGCGATCTCGTGGATGACGGTGACGGCGACCTCGTCGACCACTTCGTCCTCTGTCTCACAGACGTCGAGCAGCGCGTCGCGGTAAATCGTGATCGTGTCGGGCAGCACACCGGCGTAGGTGGTGTCACGCTCGGTGAGGGCGATGCCTTCGTAGAGGCCGAGCAGATCGGGTTCGGCGGAATGGCGCGCGGCGACGAGCACGACCACGTTGTCGATCGCGCGGGCGAGGTCGGGCGGGACGAGGTCGAGCGCATCGGAGACGAGCTCGTC
>JBAPQQ010000624.1:0-9332 GCA_049280695.1 Mycobacterium sp. | reverse complement strand
GTGAAGCGAATCCCGGTTGGGCGGCTCGGCCGCCGTGGTTGGTTTGGGCGGCTCGGCCGCTCAGGTTGGTTTGGGCGGCTCGGCCGCCGTGGCACCGCGCTGGTGGCCGTCGCACTGATGTTGTCGGCCTGTGGGTCATGGCGCGGCATCGCGAACGTGCCGTTGCCGGGCGGGCCGGGCTCGGGTCCGGATCACATGACGATCTACGTCCAGATGCCGGATACGTTGGCGCTCAACGTCAATAGCCGGGTGCGGGTCGCCGACGTGTACGTCGGCTCGGTGAAGAAGATCGAGCTGAAGAACTGGGTCGCGACGCTGACCCTCGACCTGCAGCCGGACATCAAGCTGCCCGCGAACGCGAGAGCTAAGATCGGCCAGACCAGCCTGCTGGGCTCCCAACACATCGAACTGAACGCACCGGAGGACCCGTCGCCCCAGCTGCTGAAGGACGGCGACACGATCCCGCTGAAGCATGCGTCGGCGTACCCGAACACCGAGCGGGTACTGGCGTCTATCTCTTTCATCCTGCGGGGCGGCGGTATTCCTGACCTCGAGGTCATCCAGACCGAGGTCAACAACATCCTGACGGGCCGGGCCCCCCAGATCCGCGACTTCTTGGGCAAGCTGGACACGTTCACGCGTGAACTGAACGATCAGCGCAACGACCTGACACGCGCGATCGACCAGACCGACCGGCTTCTGGCGATCGTGGCGCAGAACAACGACACGCTGGACCGGGTGTTCACCGAATTCACGCCTCTGGTCAAGCATTTCGCGGAAACCAAGGACCTGTTCGCCGATGCGGTCGAGGCACTCGGCCGGATCAGCAGGGCGGCCGACAACGCGTTGGCACCGGCGAGCGACAACCTGCACACGAACCTGGCCCTGCTGCAGCGGCCGCTTCGGGAATTGGGCAAGTCCTCGCCGTACCTGATCGGTGCGCTGAAGCTGCTCCTGACGGCGCCGTTCAACATCGAGAACGTGCCGAAAGTCGTTCGCGGCGACTACATCAACGTGTCGATCCTGGCCGACCTGACGCTCAGCGCCATCGACAACGGCCTGCTCTCCGGCACCGGCGTCTCGGGCATGCTGCGCGCACTCGAGCAGTCATGGGGTCGCGACCCGGCCACTATGATCCCGGATGTCCGGTTCACCCCGAACGCGCACGACGCTCCGAACGGACCGCTCGTGGAAAGGCATGAGTGAGACATGATCACTCGTTTCATCCGCATCCAGCTGATCTTCTTTGCGGTGCTGACGGTGATCGCGCTGGTGGTGCTCGGCTGGTACTACCTGCGGGTGCCGCGGTTGATGGGCATCGGGCAATACACCTTGTATGCGGATCTGCCGAGTTCGGGCGGCTTGTATCCGACCGGGAATGTGACGTATCGCGGCATCACGATCGGCAAGGTGACCGCCGTCGAGCCCACTGAAAACGGCGCTCGGGCCACCATGAGCATCCAGGAACGCTACAAGATTCCGATCAACGCGTCAGCCAACGTGCACTCGGTGTCGGCGGTCGGTGAGCAGTACGTCGACCTCGTCTCGACTGGCGACGTCAATCAGTACTTCCACGACGGGCAGACGATCACCAACACCACGGTGCCCTCCGAGGTCGGGCCCGCACTGGATGCGGCCAACCGGGGTCTGGCCGCGTTGCCCGCCGACAAGATCGACGATCTGTTGACGGAGGCGTCGCAGTCGCTCGGCGGGCTGGGCCCGGCGCTGCAGCGGCTGGTCGAGTCCACCACCGCCATTGCCAGCGACTTCCGGGACAACCTCACCCCGGTCAACGACATCATCGACCATTCGGCGCCGATCCTGGACTCGCAGGTGAACTCCGGCGACGCGATCGAGAGATGGGCAGCCAACCTCAACGTCATCGGGTCGCAGGCCGCCGAACAGGACGCGGCGTTGCGCAGTGGTCTGCAGCAGGCCGCCCCGACCGCCGATCAGCTCAACGCGGTGTTCTCCGGCGTGCAGGATTCGCTGCCGCAGACGCTGGCCAACCTCGAGATCGTCATCGACATGCTCAAGCGCTATCACAAGGGCGTCGAGCAGGCGCTGGTGATCCTTCCGCAGGGCGCCTCGGTGGCGCAGGCCGGCACGTCGATCTATCCCGGCGAAGGCCTGCTGCACTTTGCGCTGCTGACCAACTTGAACCAACCGCCGCCGTGCTTCACCGGCTTCCTGCCGGCGTCGGAGTGGCGTGCACCGGCTGACACCTCGACGGCTCCGCTGCCGTCGGGCACGTACTGCAAGATCCCCAAGGATTACCAGGGCAACGTGGTCCGCGGCGCGCGCAACTACCCGTGTGCGGATGTGCCCGGCAAGCGCGCCGCCACCCCGCAGGAGTGCCGCAGCAACGAGCCTTACGTGCCGTTGGGCACCAACCCGTGGTACGGGGAGCCGAACCAGATCCTGACCTGCCCCGCGCCGGCGGCGCGCTGTGATCAGCCGGTCAAGCCGGGTTACGTCATTCCGGCGCCGAGCGTCAACAACGGCATGAACCCGCTGCCCGCCAGCATGTTGCCGCCATCTGGCTCTCCGCTCCCGACCAGTGACCCCTTGTCGCCGCCGGGGCAGGGTACGGTGACCTGCAGCGGGCAACAGCCCAACCCGTGCGACTACACGCCGTCCCAGGTCCCGACTGCCATCTACAACCCGCAGAGCGGAGAGGTGGTCGCACCTGACGGGTCGCGCTACACCGTGCGGGACTCGACCACTACAGGAGACGACGGATGGAAGGAGATGCTGGCGCCGGCCGGCTGACCCCAACCGATGACTCGATCGACGACACCGACGAGGTAGTTCCCGAGGCACCGGCCGATTCGGCTCCCGAATCAGAAGTTGCTTCGGAGGACCGGCCGTCGCGGATGACCCGCGGCTGGTTCGTCGCGATCTTCGTCTTCCTGCTGGTGCTCGCCGTCGGCGTCGGCACGGCCGGCTACCTGGCGTTGCGGTCGCACGACGAGAACGTCACCGCCTCCCGAGAGGAACAGGAGGCCATGACCGCCGCCAAGGACTGCGTGGCTGCGACGAATGCGCCGGACCCCGCGGCGATGGCCGCCAGCGTGCAGAAGATCCTGGACTGTTCGACCGGAGATTTCGGCGCCTACGCCAAGATGATGGCACCGATGATGGTCGAGGCTTACCAGGCCGCGAACGTCAAGGTCGAGGTGACGACGATGCGGGCCGCCGTGGAGAAGCACGACGACGACGGCAGCATCGATGTGCTGGTGGCGTTCCGGTTCAAAGTGCCGTCCAACCCGCAGAACCAGGGCCAGGAAACCGGTCTGCGACTGCGCGCGAAGATGACCCCTGAAGACGGGCGGTACAAGATCGCCAAGCTCGACCCGGTGATGACTTGACGGCTGTGCTGGAGGACGCGGCCACGGAGTCGGCCGACGACACGGCAGAAACCGCCCCCCTCGCATCCTGGTGGTCGCGGGCGGGAGCGTTCGCGGTCGATGTGCCTTTCGGTTTGGCCGTGGTTGCGGCATGGCTTCTCGCGGCGGCGACTGTCCCGCGCTTCGGCTGGCAGATGTGGTTCTGTGTCGGGGTCAGCGCATTGATCACCGTCTTGATCTGGCTGAACCGCTGGCTTTTTCCGGACCTGACGGGATGGAGCCTGGGCCGGGCGCTGTTCGGCATCGTCGTCGTGCGTCGTGACGGCGAACGCGCGGGGGTGTTCCGTCTGCTCACACGCGACGCAGCGCACCTGCTTGATACGGCCGCACTGTTCGTCGGATGGCTGTGGCCGTTGTGGGACTCCCGGCACCGGACGTTCGCCGACCTGTTGCTTCGCACCGAGGTCCGACGCCCGACCGGCGAGCGCCCGGACGTGCGTCGCGCCGCCGCGGCGGTGCTGACCGCCGGCGTGGTGCTGGCTGCGGCGAGCGTCGGGCTGACCTACCTGACGGTGATTCGCCACGAGCAAGCTGTCGACCGCGCCCGCGCGCAGGTCGCCGATCAGGGCCCGAGAATCGTCGAGCAGATTCTGACCTACAGCGCAGGCACCATGAAGGACGACTTCGCCCGCGCGCAGACCCTGGTCACCGACCAGTACCGCGACCAGTTGGCCAAGCAGCAGCAGGCAGTGGAGAAGAACGCCGCCGCGAGCAACGAGTACTGGGCGGTGACCAGTTCGGTGCTGCCCGGAGTCACTCCCGACCGCGCGACGATGCTGATCTTCCTGCAGGGTCAACGGCAGGCACAGCAGCAGGAGGTCAGGTTCATCACGGCGACCACCAAGGTCACCTTCGAGAAGTCCCACGACGGTAGGTGGCGGGTTTCCGATCTCACCGTGCTCTCGCCACCCGCACTGAACAGGCCCGGACAATGAGCCCGCGGCGCAGGATCGAGCCCGGCACCGGCGACCAGGTCGCCGCCGTCCCCGCCGTCCCACTCACCTGGCGGGATCGGCTGCGCCGTACCCGCGGCCTGCCGGGGCTGGCCGTCGTCGCGTCGCTGCTAGTCATCGCCGCGATCGTCACGGCGGGCTTGATGCTGCGGTCGCATGTCTCGGACAACAGGACGAGTGCGAGAAACGCCGACGTGCTCGGCTACGTCGGGCAGTTCATGATCAGATACACGACATTGGATCCGTTCAACGCCAACAACTACGCGGACACCATCCTGGCCGATGCGACCGGTGACTTCGCCAAGGAGTTCAAGGACAAGCAGAACGCCATACTGATCCAGGTCGCCCGGGCCGAACCCACCAAGGGTTCGGTGCTGGAGGCCGGCATCGAGAAGTGGCACGACGACGGCAGCGTGAGCGTGCTGGTGGCAACGAAGATCGCCACCACCGCCGGAAATCCCAGGCAACCTATCGAAAGCGGCAACCGCTGGGTGGTGACAGCCGTCAAGGAAGGGCAGCAGTGGAAGATCAGTCGACTGACACAAGTGATCTGACGGACACCGACGCCGTGGCTCGCGACGACGCGGTGGAACCCGAGACGGCCCCCGCTCGCGGGGTGCCGGTGGGAAAACGTGGCGGCAGGCACAGGTACTTCCGGCCGCGACCGACAGCGACGGACCCGGACGAGACGAATGCCGTGGCGTCTGCCACGACGGAGGCCACCACCGAGGCCACGGACACGACAACTGTGGAGGCGCCTACCGTCGAGTTGTCGACCACAGAACCGGCGACGGAGGAAGCCGGCACCGCCGTTGACGATGCCTCCGAGCAGGCGTCAAAGCCCAAGCGGCACAAGTTGTTCGGCCGCCGCAGGGGTGCGCCCGAGGAAGGGCCGGCCGGGGACGAGGAGCCCGGGGTCGACGAGCAGCTCGAGTTCAAGCCTGCGCCCAAGCCCGCCGGCAAGCGGATAACCGTCGCGGCGATCGCGGCGGCGGTGCTGTTCGTGGCTGCGGGGGCTTTCGGCGGCGCGATGCTGCAGCCGTACCTGACCGACCGGGCGGTCGCACAGACCAAGCTGGCCGTTGCGCGTACCGCCACCGACGCCATCACCACACTGTTCACCTACACGCCTGAGGACGTCGAACAGCTGCCGGCGAGGTCGTCGAAGTATCTCGGCGGCGAATTGAAGGACGCGTACGCCAAGCAGGTCGATGCGCTGGCCGCGACCAACAAGCAGAACCAGATCACGCGCAACGCCCAAGTGGTCGGTGCCGCCATCGAGTCACTGAACGGCCCGGAAGCGACGGCCATGGTCTACGCCAACATCACTTACCACAGCGCCGCGACCAAGGACGTCCCGAAGATCTTCCTGGTCTCCTACCGGCTGACGATGAAACGTGAGGGCTCGGACTGGGTGATCACGAACATGCCGTGGATCACCTCCAAGGACCTGACCCGCGTCACGCCCTGACGTCGGCATTCACCAAGCGCAATCCCGCTGCGCCGCGGGGCTTTTTCGCCTGCGAGGCGGCCGGGTTGGCTTGGCTCGGCGCCGTGGACGGCGGCGTGGCCTGCGCGCGAGTTCTCCGCTACGACCACACCAGCCTGACCCTGCGCCGGATCGACTCGGTGCCACCCACCCGCGAATCGGCACGCGAGTTCGGCGTACGGCTGGCGGTGACCCATGACGCGGGTGCAGCGGCGTTCGGTGCCGCGCCCGACCATTACAGTGGCCCGGGCTTCTTCGGCCCACTCACGCAGCCGCTGCCGATGTCTTTCTCGACGCACGGCTCATGGGGTGAGTTCTATGCGGCCGAGCGGCTCACGCCGATGGCCGAGATCGCTGCACCCCGGCTGTCGGCCGACGGCCGCTCCGCGATCGATCGGGCTGTGAAACGCTGTGCCGCGGGCGATTTCGACACCGACGAGAGTCCGGCCCGGCTACACGGCGACCTGTGGAGCGGAAATGTGATGTGGACCGTTGACGGTGCCGTGCTCATCGACCCCGCCGCGCACGGCGGCCACCGCGAGACAGACCTGGCGATGCTCGCGCTCTTCGGCTTCTGCCACCTCGCCGACGTCTTCGACGGCTATCAGTCCGTGCGGCAACTGTCGCGGGGGTGGCAGCGCCGCGTCGGGCTGCATCAGCTCTACCCGTTGCTGGCTCACGTCGTGCTGTTCGGCGGTGGCTACGCGCAGCAGGCCGAAGCAGCGGCGAGCGCGCTCACACGTTGAATGCGAGCCAACTCGGCAGCGCTCGTTCTCGCGAGTCGCACAGCACCTGCCGG
Source organism: Mycobacterium sp. (assembly GCA_049280695.1). Taxonomy (GTDB): domain Bacteria; phylum Actinomycetota; class Actinomycetes; order Mycobacteriales; family Mycobacteriaceae; genus Mycobacterium. The sequence continues at coordinate 2,681 of JBAPQQ010000624.1, read as the reverse complement.
GTATCGCAGTTGCCCCGCGGGGAGCCGGCGCCAGACCACATGCCGCCGGTGTCGCGGCGCAGCACGATCGCCGACGACCCGCCGCCGTCGAGCAGGATCGCATTGTCGGCGCCGAGCCCACGGAACAGGTCCTGCATGTTGTCGGGCGTGTAGCTGCCGCCTTGGAAAACGTAGAGTTCGTCATTGCCGCGGTTGTATCCGATCGCGGTCCGGGCCGCGCTCGGGCCGCCGTCGCCCAGCTGCCCGGTCTCCCCGGGTGCCAGCAGACCGAGACCGCTCACGGCCACAAAGCGCGTGCCCGCGTCGAGCAGACGCTGGACCTCGGGGGACGCGGCGTCGTAATCCTGGTCGTTCTTCGGCATCACGACATACGGGACGCCGCCGACCGGCAGCACCATCGTCGCTAGCGCCGACCACACTTCGTCGCCGCCCGACAGTGCCTGCTTACCTGCATAGGCGAGCGTTCCGGTCACCGCAGCGTTGGCGCGGCCGAGGCCGCGGGTGTTGTCGACGTACGCGCCGAGCGGCGAGCTGCAACCCGTCTGCTTCCACGACCCGCCCTTTTGACCGCGGACGTCGAAGAAATTCGCATTGATCGCGATGATCGGCTGGCCAAGCACCTGCCAGGCCTGAAGCGGCTCATACGTTTCCGACGCCTGCCACAGGCCCTCGCTGGTGCGCGCCCGCGGATCGCGCTCGCACCGGGCCTGGTAACCCTGATGGGTGTCGACGAGCAGTCGCGGGTTCAGCCGGCGCGAGGCGTTCTTGATCGTCATCAAGTGCCCGCCGTTGTTCAGCGTGTACTCCTGGCCCGCGGCATTGCGGAAGGGGGCGGCGAACTCGCCGCCGAAGTTGTAGACGAGGTAGGAGCCTTTGGTGTTCGCGATCGCGGCGAGCAGCTTCGCCCGGCCGTCGCTGTCGGCTTGTGCCACAGGGGATATGGCCGGTATCGCGCACAGCGTCAGCGCGGCGGTCGCTGCCGCCACATACCGGAACCGTGCACAACTCGGCATGTCTCCCCTTCTCCCATGTCGCCGAGCTATTCACGATAGCCCCACCCGTCACACAGTCAACTTTGGTCACGGTAAGATCACGAATTCATACCAGTCGAATTGATCTCTGCCGCTGCAGGTTTCGAAATGGTTCGAGTCCTGTTCAGGAGGCAGATGCCGAGATTAGTGTTAGAAGGCGGCCGGCTGGGGAACACACTGACGTCGGCGTCAAAGAGGCGCCGCAGACAAAGGAGCTGCTATGTGGACAATCATTGTTGCGCTCATCGCGGGCATCATCCTGGGTGCGCTGGCGCGGCTGATCATGCCTGGCAAGCAAAACATTGGGGTCCTCATCACGATCGCCCTCGGTGCGGTGGGTGCGCTGCTCGGCTCGTGGATTTCGAACCAGCTGTTCAACACGGGAGACAAGATCTTCTCGCCGATTCCGTTCCTCATCGGCTTGGTGGTGGCAGTGTTGCTGATCGCGATCTACGTGGGTGTCGCCGGGCGCCGGGGCGCGACACGCTCGTAGTCACCGGCCCGGCGGTGCCACGCGGTACACCGCGCCGGCGTCGTCGTCGGTGACGTAGACCGCGCCGTCGGGCCCCAGCACTGCGGCCACGGGTCGGCCCCACCGCGACCCGTCGGGTGCCTGGAACCCGCCTACCAGGGTCTGCTGATCGCCCAAAGTGCCGTTCCGCCAAGGGAAGAACGACACCTCGGGTGCGCGTGGTGACTGCCGGTTCCACGACCCGTGCACGCCGATCAGGGCGCCCTGCTGATACGGCGCGGGAAGACCCGTGGCCACGAAGCTCAGACCCAACGGCGCAGAGTGGGCGGGCAGCGTCTGCTCGATGACCGGCAGCTTCGAGCAATTCAGCTTGTTGCCGTCGGGATTGGTCTGCACGTCGCGCACCAGCGGAACGGGGCCGCCCACGCCGTCGGGATTGCAGTACGGCCACCCGAGATCGCGTCCGGGGGTCAAGCGCGCCAACGACTCCGGCGGGTGGTCGTCGACGTAGCCCGGGATCACCAGCCCGTACGTCGGGCCGGGATCGGGTACAGCGATGTTGTCGCGGTTGTTCACCGCGGTCCACACCGAGTTGTCCGGAGCGACCGCCAGTCCGGTGCCGTTGCGCACTCCGCGGGCGAAAACCTGGTACGGCCCACCCTGCGGCGCGATCCGCATGATCGTCGCGCGCTCGGGCGTGGCGGACCGATCCCCGGCGGAGATGTTCCCGGTCGAACCGATGGAGAAGTACACCGCGCCGTCGCCACCCACCGCGACGCTCTTGAGCGCATGCGCGTACGCGCCGCCGAGTTCGGAACTCCTATCGTCGGGCAACCCGTCGGCGACGACTCTGCGGCCTGTGGCTGCTCCGTCGGCGTAGGTGTAGGCGTCTATCTGGTCGCTTTCGGCGACGTATAGCGTCGATCCGGCAAACGCCAGGCCGTGCGGAGCGTCGAGGCCGTCGAGCAGCACCTGCTGGCGCGCCGGGTCGGCGGGCGTCAGCTTCACCACCCTGCGCTCGGCGGGCACCGAGACCAGCAGCGCACCGTCCGGTGTCCATGTCGCCAGCCGGGCCTTGGGAACGCGCGCCCACAGCTGCATCGTCCAGCCCGGTGGCACGAGCACCTGCCGGGCAACGTCGAACGGTTCCTCGGCCAGCGCGGCGCCGACCTGGAGGG
>JBAPQQ010000623.1:0-2642 GCA_049280695.1 Mycobacterium sp. | reverse complement strand
TGGTGAACCGTCCCCGGTTTCATGCGCACTTCCTTTTGAGGGAAGGATGGCGCGATGTCGATCAGGTACGACGAGAACACCAAGGCCAGGGCCGTGCGGTTGGTCCGCGAGCACCGCGACGACTATGAGTCGGAGTGGGCCGCGATGAAGGCGGTGTCGGGCCGGCTGGGGATGAGCGCGGAGACGCTGCGCAAGTGGGTGCGCCAGGCTGAGATCGATGCCGGTGAGGCCGCGGGAGTGTCCAGCGAGGAGAAGCGGGAGCTGCGTGAGTTACGCCGCAAGACCCGGGAGCTCGAGACCACGATCGAAATACTAAAGGCCGCAACGAGTTTCTTCGCGCGGGAGTGCGACCCGCGACACCGGTAATCTGCGCGTTCATCGACGCGCACCGCGAGGAGTTCGGGGTCGTACCGATCTGTCGTGCATTGGGTGTGCACGGTGTGCAGATCGCCCCGCGCACCTACTGGGCACGCCGCGCGTCGGCGCCGTCGAAACGGGCCCTGTGGGACACCACAATCACCGAGATCCTCGCCGGCTACTACGAGCCCGACGAGAAGGGCGAACGCCCACCCGAGAGTCTGTACGGCAGTCTGAAGATGTGGGCGCACCTGCAGCGGGAGGGCATCCCGGTGGCGCGGCGCACGGTCGAGCGGATCATGCGGGCCAACGGCTGGCGCGGGGTGACCCGTGCCCGCCGCGCGCCGCGCACCACCGAACCGGATCCGGCCGCGGCTCGCGCACCGGATCTGGTGGGCCGCCAGTGGCGGGTTGCCGCGCCGAACGTGCTGGAGGTGGCCGATTTCACCTACGTGCCGATGGTCGCGGGTTTCGGCTACACCGCGTTCGTCGTGGATGCCTACGCGGGACTGATCGCCGGGTGGGAATGCTCGTTGCGCAAGGACACCGGGTTCGTCGAGCGTGCATTGCGCCACGCCGCGACCTTCCGCGCCCGCCAAGGCCGCCCGTTCGACGACGCCATTCACCACAGCGATGCCGGAAGTCAGTACACCGCAATACATTACGGTGAGACACTGATGCTGGAAGGGCTGAGGCCGTCGGTCGGGACAGTCGGGGATGCGCTCGATAACGCGTTGTGCGAGACGACGATCGGCCTGTACAAAACCGAGTGTGTGCGCGAGGGTTCCCCGTTCCGGCCCGGGCCGATCCGCACCCTCACCGACCTGGAGGACATCACGTCGGCGTGGGTGAGTTGGTACAACGAACGGAGACTGATGCACCGCCTCAGCCGACGTCCGCCCGCAGAGTCCGAGGCCGAGTACTACGCTCGACTCCACGCCGGAGAGTACACCGGTCACACGTAACGAGGTGTGCATAAAACCGGGGATGCTTCACTGGTACTCACGCATTAAAAGACGGCCGGACTCCGGTGTCCGCCAAGACTGCAGAGCATCGTCCCCGCAGAAGTGCTCGGGCGTAGTTGGTGCACCAAGAAGTTAAGGGTTATGGCCGGTCATTCCTGAAGGAGAGGGGCGAACATGGCGTACTGGCCCCCTCGCCGCAGTCGGACGCGGAGTTCCCATCAAGTGGGGTGGCAGTCGGCGCTATGCGGTGAATCTGGCCCGGACGGTGGTGGCGATGTTGAGTCGTATCACCTGTCGGGTGGCGTGCAGCGCCGCAGCAGCAGCGAGGGCGAGGGCCAGGGCGATGATGGGGGCGAAGTTCGACGGTTCGGGGTGCACGCCGATGCGGAACCAGGCTTGGCCGATTCGGTGGGCCAGTGGCATGGCGAGCAGTAGGCCGGCGGGGATGGCCAGCGCCCCAGCGGTCATCGTTTGACCGAGGGCTTCGGCGAGGAGGATGACTGCGATGCGGGCGCGGCCGTAGCCCAGCGCGCGCAGCGTGGCGAACTCGCCTTGCCGGTCGAGCAGGGACAGAGCAAGGCTGGAGACGAGGAACAGCGTGCCGACGCCGAGGCTGATCGCGAGCAGCACGTCGATGAGCTGGGTGAGTTCGCGCACCAGGTCGTGCATGCCGGATCGCGCGGCGGCTAAGGTGGTGACCCGGGCGATGTCGGGGCGTGCGGCAAGGGCTTGTGTCGTCGCTGGTGGCGCTGTGAGGTACAGCGAGTTGGCCTGGCCGGGCAGGCCCAGCAGGGCCGCGGCATCGGCGTAGGCAGCGTAGGCTTGCCCGGCGGCGACGGTGCGCACGACGCCGGAGACGCTCATGAGCCGTGTTCCCGCCGCGGTGGTGACGGTGACGGGTTGGCCCGGTCGCAGCCGCAGCGATGAGGCGTTCTGTTCGCTGATCACGAGCTGGCCTGCTGTAGGTGAGCGGCCCGATGTCAGGTGTAGCCGCTGCAGGCTGGGTGAGCCTGGCAGCCCCACCAGGATGACGTCCGTACGGCGGGCATCCGACTGCAGCAGCGCGGGCCCTTGCACGACGGGCTCGGCGGCCGTGACGCCCGCGTCGCGGGCGATGGTCGTGGCGGCGGTGGTGGTCATGGGGTGGGTGAGGTCGGCGGTCGCGGTCCAGGCCTGGTCGGCGAAGGTCTGGTCCACGGTCCGGTTGGTGGAGCCGATCAGTAGATTCAACGCGGCGCCGAGCCCGATGGCCAGCGCAAGGCTGACGACGGTGGCCGCGCTCAGTAGCGGACGGCGGGTGAGCGATCGGCTCGCATAGCC
>JBAPQQ010000622.1:0-6249 GCA_049280695.1 Mycobacterium sp. | reverse complement strand
ACTAGCCCAGATTTTTCGTCCAAGGTGATGGCGGTCGAACTCTGCGACGGGATGCGTCGTGGACAGGGTTTTGCAGTTGCGGGGCGTGTGGGGGTGGTCCCGTGTCGCCGGGCGGGGCGGGCTTTCCTAGGGCCGGTGGGTCTTTCGTGGTCGGTGGGTCAGATTGGGCTGGCGGTCAACCGAAGGCGGTGCGGATGCGTTGCCAGGCGGTTGCGATCAGAGCGGCCCACCGCCAGGTGGCGTCGATGCGTAGCCGCAGTTGGCGTGCGCCGCGGGTGATGCGAGCGGCCACGTGTAGGACGCGGTAGCGGAATGTGGCGATCTCGGCGCGGGCCAATGCCGGATGACTGGTGAATCCGATGAGCCGCGTCCAGGTGACCAGATCGGCGGCGGCCAGCACGATTTCGAGCCAGGCGGCGTTGGCCCAGAAGCTGTTGCAGGGCAGGTTGCGCAGGCCTGCGGCCTTCAGTTCGCGGATGCGGTCTTCGACGCGGGCGTGCTGACGGTGCCGCAACTCCAGGCCGGCGACCTGCCCGGGCACGACACCGGGCGCGGTGTCGGTGATGAACGCGGTGACCCGCATCCCGTCGGCGTCGGTGAACCGCAACTGCGCGCCGGGATGGGGGCGTTCCTTGCGCAGGATCAGCCTCGTGCCGGGCGGCCAGCTACTCAGGTTGACCAGGTCGGTGGCCTCGGCGACCCACGCGCCGTCGCGGATGCCGCCGTGGGTGTCGATCGCCGGATACCAGGCCCGCCCCAAATTGAGCGTGTCCACAGCGTCTTGCACGCGCCAATCGACGGGGTACCCGAAGGAGAACCCCACCCCCGCTGTCCGGCAGGCGTCGGCGAAGTCGTGGGTGGCCCCGGCGGTATCGCAGCGCACCAGCACCGCCGGCCTGTCGGGGTCGCCGGGATGCTCGGGGTCGGGCCGCCACCGCGCCGGCAACGACGCCAGCGCCTGCTCCAAGACGATGACGTGATCACTGGCGGTGTTGGAGCCGGCGTTACCGGTGCGCAGCAGCCCGGCCAGGGCTTCCCCGCCGGATATCTCCGGGCGGTCCAGAAACGCCAGCAGCGGATGGAGCCCGAAGGACTTCTTCCAGGTCGCCGCAGCACCAACTTTGTTGTCGGAGTGGTCGATCACCAGGGTCGCGTCAATGTCGATGTGCAGCCATTCCCCGGCCGCCGGGGCAGCTCCAGCGGCCCAGGCCGCCGCCCGCGCGCCAGCTCGGGCCGCCCGCACCGCCGGTAGGTGCGCGGCGTCGATCCGCTCGTCGATCAACCGCCACATCGTGGTCGTCGACGCCTTCGCCCCGAACACGTGCTCACGGTCGCCGCATAACTGGCCGACCCCGTCGATGCAGTCCGCCCCGTCGGCGACCGCGACCGCCAGATCAGCGAACACATCGCCGGGCGCATACACCCACGGCCCGCGATAGGTGTCCGCTAAAGCAGCCGTGACCTGCGTCGACAACCCCGTCCGGTCGGCGAGCTCACGCAGCATGCCCATCCCGGCATGCGACACGACGCCATGACCGTCGGCGGACACTTTCACCCGCGACCCGACCGCGATACTCTTCACTTGCGAAGTGCCTTCCCGCCGGAACGATTGAACCCTAGATAAGTCCAATTATTCCCTGCAGGACAGGCACTTTCGCTTAACTACACGCCGCCACAAGCGACAACCCGCGAAAAATCCGGGCTAGAGCCGTCGGCACGTAATTCATCATTCGGCTATACAGATCCGGACCGACGATCTGATGATCGTCTTTCGCGATCCTCGTCGCTAACGCTGTCAAACGCACCCGCTCGATGGGATCATCGACATGCACAGGAAGCGACACCGGCAGCCCGCTGAGCGCGTTGCCGCTGATTCGGTCCGCCGACTTGTCCGTGCTGACAGGCACATTCGACAACAGCGGGCGGTCCGCTCGTCCGTCATACCGCAGTAGGAGGTCCCGTAGCGCTCCGGCGACGGTCGCAAGCACCAGGTCGTTGAACGTGACGTTTAGGCGCTTAGCCGTCTCCTTGGCGTCCGCCAAAGACAGTGTTGCGCTGGCGAACGTGCGATTCGGCGACACGACGTGATTCAGAAACGAAGGAGGCGGCTTGAACATCTTTGCCATGTCCGGTCGTTCGCCCCGGTCTTTGGCCCGCCGCCGCACCCCGTAGAGGCCGGTTGCGGCATCTTGGATGAGCTTCGGAAGCTTTGCAAGCTGCTCCACGTGCTCGCGTCCCGCGGTTCGCAATAAGGCCTGAGATTTCGGCGACTTCTTGCAGTCTTGGCAGGCCCTCAGGTTCTAGCTGCAAGCCCATGAGGCGTGCCATGAGATTCGCCGACGCGACTCCATCGGCCAGCGAGTGGTGCACTTTACCAATCAAAGCAAACCGGTTGTCGGTCAATCCCTCAGCGAAGTGAAATTCCCACAGTGGGCGCGTTCGGCTCAGCGGCGTGCTCGCCACTTCGCCGATTACCTGATTGAGCTCGCGACGTCCACCGGGGCTGGGTACCTTCACCCGGCGGAGGTGGTAATCGAGATCGACCTCACAGTCTTCGGCCCATACGGGATGATGCAGGCGCCATGGGTTTTGAACCAACCGCCAGCGCAACGGATCCAGATAGCGCAGACGTTCCTCGAAGGACTTGCGGAAGTACTCGAAGGTATACGAAGTGCCAGACCTTTCGGCATGCAGTATCGCCACCTTAAGCGTGTGCATGTGCAAATTCGGCGCCTCGCCGTACACCAAAACTGCGTCCATGCCGTTGAGTCGCTTCATACCGTCACCGTTCGCGCTTCGCCCTCTCAGGAACGTCCTATACCAGTGTGCTGTACAACTGTATAGCACACTCGGCCGCGTTACCGGAAGATGCTCAGTGGGTTAATCGCTCGGCGTCGCCGCAATTGCGCTCAGCGACGAGACAGGCGTGGTCCTGCACATGCGGACCGCTCGACCACCCATCCAACGGTGCCCTTTACGACCACACGGGAGTGAAACGGCCGTGGGGCCCGACGTGATGACTATGCGTTTTGTAGTCCGATCGTACTTTCCGTGGGTGCGATGACCGGCATAGTCTGCGTACACGGCCACTCGCATCAACGTATTCGACTGGTCCGACTCATCATTCGTCGCAGAGGTCAGAGCGCTCGCATCGGCCACCAAACGGGCCACGATGTCGCCTGCTGTTGTCTTGGCCATATAAGCAGCGAATTCAAGCGATCGGAATGTGCGCTCGTCAACCTCGACTGTTTGAGTCATGAAATCTCTTTCCACTCGGAAATCTCGAAAAGCACTCGAACGCTCGCTACCAGGCGAATAGCGCGTCCGGAGGAAACGTGCGACAACCGAGCAGGCGGCGTCTCCGCGTCAGGGCCGATTGCTCCGGAGTATCGGGCGCTCGTAGGCGACCTCGAAGTGTGTTGGCGCGGAGGTGTGCCAGCCGTAGGTATATGCAACGGAGCGTTACATAAAAGCGGCCGCGATGACACTCCCGACGTAGTTTCGGCGCTCCACGGGGCAACCAGAGGGCAATACGGCGGTCCGTCCGTTGCCGAGCCTGGTCACTGTGGCTACACTGAGGCCAGTTACCCGGTCGCGCCAGCCACGCGCCGGATACCGCCTAGCCAGGTGCTCGCCGTAATGCGAGCTGCGAGCAGTGGAATCTAGGCCCGATGTCGCCCCAGGCTGTGGATGGGTGCTTCGGAAGGCAACATTTGCGCGACCGTGCAAGTGACAACCGCTTTCTGGGCACCCGTTGTGCGTTCTCCGGAGAGCATCGAGAAGTGTCCGAGGAGGACGAAAACAATGAGTGTGTTGGACAACAGGCAGTCAGAGCTGTCGAGTGGTGAGCGGCTGGAGTGGGCCTACCTGGAGGAGCCGCCCGAAACCTTCAGTGCACGCAGGCTTGGCGGCGTGTGGGTGGTTTCTAAAATGGGTGTTTACGCGGACACCGAGGCGCTACTCACGAAGATCGTTGAGACGGTGAGCTACTACGAATCGTTGGGTGTCTTGGCTAGCGTTCGGCTGAGCGTCGAAACAATCGACGAATTCGTGGCACGCCGATACACGTAATCCGTTCCGGCGCTGTCATGTTCAGCGTTGTGTTAGTTCGACGGCGCGACAGCGGTCCGGGTACGATTACGGCATAACCGAATAGCGACTGGCGAACGGCCACATAGATGAGCTGCTAGGCAGCGTGATTCTACGGACCTACGCGACGCGCTAAACCGACTCGAACTGGCGTGCGTCGAAGGCAGACCCTCCCGAACCGTGAGGGGTGACCTTCGATGCGCGCCAGTTTTTGTTTCTAACAGCACTTTTAAAGGAGCATCCACGATGGACGACTTGGACCGTCCGAACCTTACGGAGCAGGAGCTGTATGAGTACCTGCATTGTGATGAGGACTTGCCCGTTACGAAGCGAGCCGTGCACGACGCGATATTGCGCCGCGAAATCTTGCCGACACGCATCGGACGAGGAAACTACTTCTCGAAACGCAACGGCCTGGACTGGATCGCGTCGCGGAAGCAGACCGGCACTTATCGCGTGGCGAAATCTGCTGCAGTCCAATAGAAACGTTGCCGCCAGCCCGTTTGCCTGGCGAGCTGGCGGCGATACCCCAAAGCAACTTGAAGGTGATACCTATGCTACCGGACCCGGACGGCCGCAGGGAGCGCGGCGACGGCGGCGATTTGACGGTGCCCGATGTGGTCGGGTTGTCTCTGGAAGAAGCCGCCTTAGCTTACGCCGAGGCTGGATGGTACGTGTTACCAACCGATTCTGCTGACATCAAGAATCCCGGTAGTGTCGTGGGCGGTAGGTGGCACGAGCTGTCGAGCCGCGACCCTGAGCGGATTCGCCGCTGGTGGTCGGCGAACTCTAATTACGGGATTGCACTGCACTGTGGGCGATCTGGCGCGGTCGTCTTTGATCTCGACTCGGACGACTTCGAAACTGTGCCGGGACCCTTCGTGGATGCGCTCCAGTCGGCAGACGCAATCCAGCTCACCCGGCTCACTGGCGATCGCGGCCACTATGTCTTCGCAATGCCACCCAGCGAATCATTGAGCAACCGCGCCGGTGCGTTCGCGGCCTACGGAGAGGTACGTGGCAAGAACGGCGTCGTCATTGCCGCGCCAACCCCACACCCGGATGGTGGGGACTATCACTGGGCCAAGACTGGGCCCGTCGTCGCACCGCCCCCCGGCGCCCTGCGCGAGTGCCTATCGACGGCAAGTACCGATGATGTCGAGCCGCTGACCGATACCGCTTTTGAAGAGTTCCTGCGTGCGCACGACCAGGACGGCCGGCCCGGTGCGATGAGCGTTGTCCTCAAGAGGTTCGATGCCGATGTGGCCGCCGGTGTCAGTCGCCATTACGCGATGGTCAAGGCGTTGGGGTTTGGATATCGAGACGCAATCGCGGGGTACTACCCAGCCCGGCGACTGACCGACGCACTGAGCGAGTCGTTCCATGCCGCATCCAACAAGACATTGCCTGGGCGGCGTCGGCCGAGGCCGGGAAGCGACGAGTTCCTTGCGGCGGCGCGGTATGTGGCTGCTGAGGAAGGCGGTGCCGACCCGGACGAGCTAGGCGCCCGGAAGGACGGGTTCGCCGACGTCGAGAATTTCAAGTTGGCCCGCCGTGCGCTCGCGCCGGGTGGTCGGTGGCACCCCGACACATTGGCCGAGACGCTGCGCGCGCTGCCCGTTGAGCCGGCCGTCAGTAGCGGTGGGCGTTACCGGCTTGTGACTGCGCGCGAGCTTGCTGAACCGGTGGCCCCGATGCGCTGGCTGGTGCGGGGTATCTGGCCCGAGCGCTCCGCGGGAGTGCTTGCTGGCGACAAGAAGTCGATGAAGACGTGGACCCTGCAGACGATTGCGGTCGCAGTCGCGGCGGGCGGGTCACTGTTCGACAAGTACCACGTGACCTCGCCGGGGCCGGTGCTGTATCTGGCGGGTGAGGGTGGCCGACGGAAGCGGCGAGTTCCCTCGTCGAATCGGCCGCATACGAAGAGCTGAAGATAGAGCGACTCCAACAGCTCGCCAGTAGGCTGTCGGAAGAGTTCTCTGCCCTGATATCGGATAGTGAGGCCGACCGGGCCGTGATTTTCATTGACGACTTTTACTACGTGCGTCTAGAGGACCAACCTCAGGTGCTTGATTATCTGAAGTCCGTCGCAAAGGGCACCGGGATTTGGTTAAAAGTTGGCGGTGTGGGCGAGCGAATGCGGACCTTTCGTGACGGTGA
>JBAPQQ010000621.1:0-4378 GCA_049280695.1 Mycobacterium sp. | reverse complement strand
ACGAGTATTTCGACATCAGACGAGCGTTGTGAATCGTGGCTTCGACCTTTCGTCGATTGCGGATGATGGAGGTATCGGCCATCAACCGTTCGACGTCGCTCTGGGTCATCACGCCACCGCCGTGGGGTTGAATCCGTGAAACGCTGTGCGAAGTTTGTCTCGCTTGTCGAAGACAATCGTCCATGAGAGGCCGTTCTCGAAGTACGTCAGCGCGAGCACCTCGAACAGCACGGCCTCGTCGTGTGTCGGCGTTCCCCATTCGTGATCGTGATAGGCGGTCAGATCACGGCCCGTCTCGGTGGCCCAACGGCAGCGGGTGACGCCGTCGGCTGCGGATACCACGGGCGCCAGGTGTGGTGGCATATCGACACCGGCCATCGCCTTCATCGCACGGCCCCATCAATCGTATTTTCCCGTTGCCGTTGGGCTTCGGTCATCGCGCCTGCGGGTTCTCGAGGACCAGCGCGATGCCCTGCCCTGAGCCGATGCACACGCCGGTCACCCCGTATCGCGCGTTGCGTTCACGCAGTTCGGTGGCCAGGGTCAGCACGTACCGGGTGCCGGAGGCGCCGAACGGGTGCCCGGTGGCTACCGCTCCTCCGTTTGGGCTGAGCTTGTCATCGGGAATCGTGAACCCGCCCAGCTGGTTGGACAGCTCAAGCAACACTCCCAGCGCTTGGGCGCTGAACGCTTCGTGCACTTCCCAAACGTCGACTCGGTCGGGCGTGAGTCCGGCGCGCTTGAGCGCCAACGGAATCGCCCACGCGGGCGCAATTCCCATGATCAGTGGATCGAGTGCGTAGACCGCCGACGACACCACCCTGGCCAGCGGAGCGATGCCGAGCTCGGCGGCCTTCTCTCCTGATCCGATCACGACGGCGCTGGCGCCATCGGTGAGAGGGGATGAGTTTCCGGCGGTCATCTGAGTGGTACCGGCCTGCGCCGGCAGAGCGGCCAGGCGTTCGGCGGTGGTGTCATCGCGAATGAACTCGTCGTGCTCGAATACTCGCGCTGGGGTGGTCTTGGTTGCCGGGATCGGTACGGGCATGATCTCTTTGGCCAGCCGGCCAGAATCGCGAGCGGCTGCGGCCCGGTTTTGGGTACGCAAGGCGAAGGTGTCTATCTCCGTGCGTGTCAGTCCATAGCGGTCTGCCACGTTCTGCGCTGTCTCGATCATCCCGATGTAGGCGTTGCGTGCCAACAAGGTCGGGTTCGGTGGGCCGCCGGCTCCGGCCCACACGTGTCGAGCAGGAAGACAGGACCGCGGGGAGAGAACGGTGCGTCCCCTTTCATCATGGCCCAGCCTGATCGGGACATCGACTCGACTCCGCAGGCGATACCGACATTCAGGTCGCCGGCCATGATCGCGTGGCTGATGTTGACCGTCGCGCTCACTGATGAACCGCAGAAGCGGTTGATCGTGGCGGCGGCGACGCTGTCGGGGAAGCCGGCGGCCAGTGCAGCCCACCGGGCGACGTCGCCCATTCCCTCGTGGGCCGGGTTCACGCAGCCGGCGATGATGTCTTCGACGTGCTCGAGGGGTAGCCCGACGCGCTCACAGGCACCGCGCATCGTCATGCCCAGCAGATCGTCGAGCCGCAGGTGCGACAGCGATCCCCCGTAACGGGCGAACGGTGTGCGGGTTCCGCCGAGAATGAACGCGTCAGTCATCGCAGGCACCTGCTCATGACGCTCGGCGAACGGCGCTCATGATCAGAACATATGCGTGGACCGATTTTAAGTAAAGGGGCTCACGATTGGCACTTGCAAGGTCCACGCGCACCCTCTAAGCGTCTTGTCCACAACGGAATTGAACCGGTAGCGAGTTCGGACAGTGCTGACGTTCATTGGGTCGGCTGATAGACCTCGTCGGCGGCTACTGGGGCGACACCGATTTCGGCCGCGACCGTGTCGATCCCTTGCTGCGCGATGTCGAGGTCCACCTGGCCGTCGGCTGTGAAGTACGGGCCGACATAGCGTTCGTAATACTGCTGCGCTTCATCGCGCGTCAGCCGGTTGAGGAACGAGGCGATGTAGTCGACGGCCAGGCTTGGTTTTTCGGCGATCGTGCGCAGGGCCCGCTCGTTGGCTCGCACCAACGCCTGCAGCGCCGGGCTGTCCAGCGGGATATGGACGGGGTCGACCGCGACGCCCACGGTGGGGATCTGGAAGTGGTCGCCGACCCAGGCCAGCAGGTTAAAGCCTTCTTCCTCGGCGACCTGTTCGGGGGAGAGTGTGGTGCCGACGTAGGCGGCGTCGATGGAGCCGTCGCGAAGGCGTCGCAGGTCCATCTGGTAGTCACCTGGCGCCCGCGCCACACATTGCAGGTCGCGGTCGGGGTCAAGGCCGTGCTTGCGCAGGACGATCCGGGCGAAACAACCGGGGGCCGTGTGGGCGGCGTGGACCGCCAGGCGGCGGCCGCGAAGCTCTGCCATAAAGGTCACCTCTGCGTTGCCGAGGAACCAGAACAGCGGACGATGGGTGTTGACGCTGAGCACTGTCCAACCGATCCCGCCGGTCAGCCGCGACAACAGGGACCGGCCCAGACCGATCGACGCGCCGAGGCGCAAACGCTCGGTTTCCCAGCCGACCCCGCTACGGATGGCGACGTGGACACCCTCATCCTCGTAAAACCCCTCCTGGTCGGCGACATAGGCGACAAGCTCTTCGTGGATACCGCGCCCTACATAGGCCAGATCGATGGTCTGCATAGCCAAACCCCTTCCCCAATCTGGTGACTTCGGTTGCGACGGAACCGGCTCCAATCCAGCTCTCAATCCATGGCCAGGCCGCCGTTGCCCGGAAGTCAGTGGCGGGTGGCCCGACACATCAGTGTTGCCTCCTCGCTAGAAGAGGCCTCGGCGGGCGCCGCCGTCCAACGCGAGGGTTGCGCCATGCAGCGCGTCGGCCTCGGACGCCAGCAATTGAATTACTGCCCAGCTGACCTGGTCGACCGTGGTCATCCGCCCCAGCGGTGAGTGGGATCGGTATTCATCGAGGACGGTCTCGACACTGACGCCGCGCGCCTGAGCTGTCGCGCCGGCGAATCGACGGAGGCGGTGGGTGTCCAGGACGCCCGGAGCGACCATGTGCACAGTGATCCCCCGTGGTCCGTAGGCATCGGCGAGCTGGCGAACGAGGTTTGCCAGGGCAGCGTTGGTGACACCGGCACCGCACGTTTGCGGCGTGGGTTCGGAACCGAAATGGCCGCCGATTGCGACGATCCGGGACCCCTGGACAAGCCGGTCGTCGACAGCGCGGATGAGACGGAGTAGACCGCCGAGCTTCAACGACACCGCCCTGCCGAGGGCGTCTGGCTCGATCGTCGCGAGCGGTCCGGCCGGCGGTTCGGCTGCCGACTGGACGACCATCCGGACCGGCCCGGACACTGCGGCGGCGATCGCCTCAGAGGATGAGTCATCACCAATGTCCGCGGGGCATGCCGTGTTCCCGTCGTCGGTTGCGCTCCACTGTTCGAGGCGTTCACGGTCGCGTGCCACCGCGACCACGTGTACCCCGGCTTTGCGCAGACGCCCAACGATGGCGGCGCCGACCTCGCCGGTCGCGCCGACGACGACGGCTTGCGCGCGCGGGCTCACCGGTGGGCCTCGGCGCGGGCGATTGTCCGGCTTGCTCCGCTGTTCACCACTGCACGACGCATGATGGTTAACTCCTTCTCGGGCCGCGACAACGACTTCAAGTCTGCGACTTCTTCGGTGCGGTGTGGTCCTCACCCTCGCACGTCAGCTTGTGAGCTGGCTGTCATCGCGATCTGTGTCAGTCAATACCATGTTGATCGATACTATTCCCGGTCAGTCAGGCTTCCGATCGCCACGTGCTCACGCAATGGTTCGGGATTTGGTCGGCGCGGCCTACACCTCGGCGTCAGAGGTGAATCGGGTGAGCAGATCCGTGAGCTGCTGGGCCTCGCCGGGGCCCAGCGCGGAAACCAGGCGTTCAGCCAATGGCTCCCCTGCCACGTGAGCGGCGTCGAAGAGCTTGAGGCCCTTGGGGGTGATCTCCACCGCCCGCACCCGCCGATCCCCAGGAACGGACTTGCGCACGGCCAACCCCTTGCGCTCCAGGTCGTCGACGACGCGCATGATCCCGGCCTTGTCCGAGCCTGTAGCTTCCACCAAATCCCGCTGCTCCGTGGGCCCGCGATTGACCAGGACGAGCAGCACCGCAAAATGCCGCAACTCGATACCGAGCGGCCGAAGCGCCTCGGTCATCACCGCCGCCGCGCGCCAGTGCGCCCGGCGCAGCAGCAGCCCGAGCGCGAAGGGCGAGGGATCTCCAGGGCGGTCGGTCGCTCGCGAGACCGACACCTTACGAGGAGCGTTGGCGGGCACTAGGCGACCCTACAGGCCATTCGGAT
>JBAPQQ010000620.1:0-1746 GCA_049280695.1 Mycobacterium sp. | reverse complement strand
GCGCCGCGGCGGCCAGCGCCCGATCGGCGGCGACGTGCAGGAACGCGTGATACCGCTCGTCGGTGGCCTCGATCTGGTCTAGGCACGCCTGCGTCACTTCCGCCGACGACACTTCCCGGTCCGCGATCTTGGCAGCCAGCGTCGCGGCGTCGAGCCGCACCAGCTCGTTCACTGTGACGTCTCTCTTCGCGCAGGCGGCTCATCGGCGCCGTCACCGAGGATCCGCGGCACCGCAAACCGGCCGTCGATCGCTTCGGGTGCCTCCGCCAGCGCCTGTTCCTGGGTCAGGCACGGCTGGACGACGTCGGGACGGGTCACGTTGACGTCCTTGAGCGGGTTGCCGGTCGGCTCGACGTCGGTCACGTCGACGGACTGGACCTGGCTGACGTAGCCGAGGATCGCGTCGAGCTGCCCGGCGAAGTTTTCCAACTCGGCGTCGTCGAGAGCCAGACGTGCCAGCTTGGCCAGCCGGGCCACCTCGTCGCGGGAGACCGCGGAGCGAGGCTGGTGGAGCGACTCTTCAGTGGCCACGTTCGGAGAGCCTAAGGCGTGCCGATCACCTCTGTTGACTCCGCCCGAGATGCGCACGGCGGAAGTCGCGGGCGAAGTGGCGGCCCCAGACTCCGTCCGGGTCCCATGCATCTGACCCGAAAGCTGGTCACCCGGCCCAATCAGATGGGCATGCGGTAGCCGTAAAACTCGTGGTCTTCGTTGTAGCCGCCCTGGCCGAGGCCGAGGTGCTCGAAGCTCTCGACGAACTCGATGCCCTCGATCCATTTCACTTGCTTGAAGCCGAGTTCCAGCTCGTTGCGCAGCCGCAGCGGGGCACCGTGTATCTCGCTGAGCGGCGAACCGTTCATCTCATAGGCCAGCAGCGCCATCGGTTCGCGCATGTGCTCGATCCGGTGGCAGTCGTAATACTTGCCCGTATCAGGCTCGTGCCCTTCGGCGAAGGAGTAGAAGACCACCCAGCGCGCCGAGGGCAGCGGTCGCACGAGGTTCATCACATCCGACATCCGCGCGCCACCCCACTGCGCTATGCCCGACCAGCCCTGAATGCAATAGTGCTGGGTGATCTGTTCGTGTTTAGGCAAGGATCGAAGATGGTCATAGGACAGCGCCATCGGCTTCTCGACGAGACCCTCGATGCGCAGCGAATAGTCGGTCCAGTTGCCGGGCTGTAATTGCCGATAACGCCGGGAGGTCGGCGCGTTACCGTTCGCCCAGAGATACGGCGAAATGTGCTTCTCCGAGTACGTGGCTTTGGGGTGGGACCACTCCATGAAGCTCTTCACCCATCCGACGAGCCAGCGGCCGCACACCTGTATCAGCCGCGGATAACGGATCGTGACGGGCGAGGCGAGCAGCCACAACACCACGATGACCGCCATCGCCAGGACGTAAATCGCTAGTGCCCAGTATGACTGCGTCTTCGTGCCGAACACGATGTGGTTGAGGTTGTCGACGAGGCCGGTGATGAAGACCATGACCGTGTGCACCGCGATGAAGAAGACCATCCACAGCAGCACCGTGAAATGGATGCTTCGCGCCATCTGCCGGTTCAGCAGACCGCGGTCCAGACCGAATCGCGCCGCGATGGACGGCGCCTGCAGCAGCCCGGTGACGAACGCCAGCGGCGCGGCAACGAACACCGTGGTGAAATACGCGATGATCTGTAATCCGTTGTAGTTGGTGAAGCCCTCGTTGCTGGGGAAGTTCAGCGAGGCGTATTGGATTGCGGTGGAC
>JBAPQQ010000619.1:0-10831 GCA_049280695.1 Mycobacterium sp. | reverse complement strand
CGTTCACGCCGTCAATCCGGTTCAGCCTGTTCTCGACGCGGGCGGCACACGATGCACATGTCATCCCATCGATGTCGAGGGTCAACTCACGGCGCCGGCTGTCGGACTGGGCAGCGGCGCTGATCATCGTGACTTCCTCCTCCGAGCCGGCTCAGTCGGCATCGGTCTCGGCCGCCGCTGCTGGATCGACCTCATAGCCGAGGTCCTCGATCGCGCTCGCGACGGCGCGCCGGTCCGGCGTCCCGTCGACAGTGACGAGACCGTCTGTCAGATCGACACGAACGTCGGTCGCGCCGGGTACCCGCTTCACGGTGGCCGTGATGGTCTCGACGCAATGCTGGCAACTCATACCCTGCACCCGAATTCTCACGCCGTTATTCTATACCCCTAGGGGGTATTTGTTAACCCGCGAGACGCAGTCGGCAGGCATCAGGGACTCGGCTCTGCGCCTACCTGCGCTTCTCCGCTCACCACAGCCGGTTGCGCACTCGTAACAACACGGCCACAACTCAGACGGTCGGAGTTGGCGGCGCCTCGCGCTGCTACAGTCGGGACATTGTGAGCCCCACCGGCGTCCTTAGGAGACAGCGGCTGTGCGCTGCCGTTGGGCTGCTCGCCACAGTTTGGATGCTCGCGATCACCGCCGATTCGGCGTTGCCATGGGTGGATGTGACGGTGTCGCATCACCCGCACGCGTTCGCAACCTCACATGACACCGGCTCCGCCGTGCTGTCCGACCATCCCCATCTCGGAGCCAGCCCGGTGCCCGCCCCGCGGGAAATGCTGACCGCTGTCTTGCCACCCCGCCCGGGAACAGCACTTGCCGCCCTAGGCCTGGCCGCTGCGCTCATCGCCGGTGTGTTGCTCGGCGTCGGCACGTTCACTCCTACGATGCGAGGTCCCCCCATGGGCATTGCATCGCTGGCAACGGGTCAACACATCGTGACCCGATTCTGCATCGCACGTCGCTGACGGGCTAGCGCCAGCCATCCATCTCTTCGGCATGGATGGCGGTGGCTATTGCCCATGTCAACAGCTGCACGGATTGCAGCTTCGATGCAGAAGTGACCCTTACATGAATCAAGTCGTCTCTGGTAACACATCTGATCTACACCCCTTTCGCCACAAGGCATTAAGCCGCTTTCGAAACCCCGAGACCATGGTGGGACATACGCCTGTCCTGTGGATCTCAGAACCGCTTGCCCCCATAGACCGTGGCTTCTGGGCGAAGCTAGAAGGGTTCAACCCCGGCGGTATGAAAGACCGTGCCGCCATGCACATGGTCGAACGCGGACGCAGCCGTGGCGACCTTCGCCCCGGCGCCCGGATCGTCGAGTCCACCAGCGGGACACTGGGATTGGGTTTGGCGTTAGCCGGCACGGTCTACCGGCATCCCGTCACCCTGGTCACCGATCCCGGGATGGAGCCCATCATCCAACGCATGCTGTCGGCATATGGCGCCGAAATCGATGTGGTGTCCGAGCCTCACCAGTCGGGCGGCTGGCAACAGGCACGCCGGGACCGCGTGGCCGAACTGCTCGACGCACATCCCGGCGCCTGGTACCCCGACCAGTACAACAACCCGGACAACGTCGACGCCTACAAGCCACTGGCTTTGGAACTCGTCGCGCAGCTGGGACATGTCGACGTACTGGTTTGCTCGGTCGGAACCGGCGGTCATTCCGCAGGGGTTGCCCGCGTGCTTCGGCAGTTCAACCCCCACCTGCGGTTGATCGGTGTGGACACCGTCGGTTCCACTATTTTCGGTCAGCCTGCGCGCACGCGACTGATGCGCGGGCTCGGCTCGAGCATCTACCCCGGCAATGTCGACTATGACGCGTTTGATGAAGTGCACTGGGTCGCGCCGGCCGAAGCCGTGTGGGTGTGCCGGAAGCTCGCGGCAACTCATTACGCGAGCGGCGGCTGGAGCGTAGGGGCGGTCGCACTCGTCGCGGGCTGGGCTGCCCGGAAGTGCCCGCCGCAGACCACGATCGCAGCCGTCTTCCCCGACGGGCCGCAACGCTACTTCGACACCGTCTACAACGACGATTACTGCCGTCACCATGACTTGTTAAGCCATGTCGCGCCACCTGACCCGGCAGTCATCGGACATCCCGCCGAACACGTCGTGCGATCCTGGACAAGGTGCACCACGGTTGTCGATCCATCGAAGGCTGAGCGGTAATGGGTTTGCTTGCTCGATTTCGTAGCTTCGACCGACCCAGCCAGATGCTCATGATCAACCAGTTCGGCATCAACATGGGCTTCTACATGTTGATGCCGTACTTGGCCAACTATTTGGCGGGTCCGCTGGGATTGGCCGCCTGGGCGGTCGGCCTGGTGCTCGGCGTGCGCAACTTCTCCCAGCAGGGAATGTTCGTTCTCGGTGGCACGCTCGCTGATCGTCTCGGCTACAAACCGCCCATCGTCGCCGGATGCCTGTTGCGCACAGCCGGATTCGGCATGCTGGTTGTGGCGCAGTCGCTTCCGGTGGTACTGATAGCCTCGGCGGCAACCGGTTTCGCCGGCGCGCTGTTCAACCCGGCGGTGCGCGCGTACCTCGCGGCCGACGCCGGTGCACGGCGCGTCGAGGCCTTCGCGATGTTCAACATCTTCTATCAGGCCGGCATACTGCTCGGCCCGCTGACCGGGCTCGCGTTGATCGCCTTCGACTTTCGCGTGACCGCGTTGGGCGCTACGGCGGTATTCGCGGTACTCACCGCGGCGCAACTGATTGCACTACCTGCGCACAGCGCAGAGCCCAAGGTAGAGAAGACCTCGGTCCTACAGGACTGGCGCACGGTCATCGCCAACCGGCCCTTCTTGATGTTCGCAACCGCGATGATCGGCTCCTATGTGCTGTCGTTTCAGGTCTACCTCGCCTTGCCACTACAAGCGGCCCTCCTCACACCGCGATCGGAATCGCTGGTGGTCGCTTCGGTTTTCGTCGTGTCGGGACTGGTCGCGGTCGCCGGTCAGTTGCGCATCACTCGCTGGTTCGGGGCGCGCTGGGGTCCTGGCCGCAGTCTGGTGGCCGGCATGATCGTGCTGGCCGCCTCGTACGTGCCCCTCGTTATCATCCCGGACGCGCACCGATTCGGAACGGCTATAGCGGTCGCCGGTCTGTTGTTGTGCGCCGCCTTGCTTGCCGTCGGCTCGGCGGCCGTCTTTCCGTTCGAGATGGACACTGTCGTCGCGTTGTCCGGCGGGCGGCTGGTGGCCACCCATTACGGGTTCTACAACACCATCGTCGGAATCGGAATCCTCGTAGGCAATCTCGTGACCGGCTCGGTGATGGGCGCCGCCCAGCGTAGCGGTCTTGGGGGGGCCTTCTGGGCAGGCCTCGCAATGGTGGGGGTGGCCGCGGCGCTGGCGCTGGCGAAGCTGGACCGCCGTGGCCGGCTGCAACCGCCCATCGCGGCGTCAGCGCCAACTTGACAAGGACCTGACAAGGATTTGCGCTCTTTCCGCCAGCCGACCGTCGCTGCGGCGTGGTCAGCGATGGAGGTGGTCTCGTAGCACGGCGAGCCGCTCGCGATACTCGGTTTCGTTGATCTCGCCCCGTGCGAAGCGTTCAGCCAGAACCTGCTCGGGCGACGGCGGGGGCGCGGCCGGCGGGGGGGCGGATGGAGGGGATTGCCGGTCCCCAGCGGCGAAGCGAAGCAGCGCGATGATCCCCACGATTATCAGTGCCCAGAACAGAACCATGCCGATTCCCATTCCTGCGTAGCCCCACCAACCCATATCGTGGTCGTACCAGAACATCACGGCAATTCCTCCATCTGCGTTCGAAGCGATCCAGTTCGCTTGTGCGGAAGGCCTCGGCGGCCTATTGCCGCCCGACAGTTTGGCAAGCTGCGGCGGATTGTCGAACCCCAGATTGTCGCCATCAGTGCGGCATCAGTGTTTGAAGTTTCCAACTCGACTTGCGCTCTACGTGAATTGTCCGACCGTTTCCAACGCCATCTCCATTGCAACCAGGATGCGGTGGATACCCAGCTGAATCGCTGATGGTTCTGTGAAGATTTGTTCAAGACTTGCCCGCTTGACCCGTCAATAACCGACAAGCGGCACGATGATGTCATGAACAGCTCGCCGTCGGTGTCAGCCGGCTACCGGGCCCTCGTGGTCGACGATGAAGCGCCGTTGGCCAAAGTCGTCGGCAGCTACCTCGAGCGCGAGCATTTCGAGGTCACGATCGCTCACAACGGAGTGGATGCCTTGGCGCTGGCGCGGGAGACCGACCCGGACGTGGTCCTGCTCGATCTGGCGTTACCGGGGATCGATGGCTTGGAGGTCTGCCGGCAGTTGCGAACCTTCTCCGATGCCTACGTCGTGATGCTCACAGCACGAGATACCGAGATGGACACGGTGATTGGGCTGTCCGTTGGTGCCGACGACTACGTCACCAAACCGTTCAGCCCGCGAGAATTGGTGGCGCGTGTCAGGGCGATGCTGCGGCGACCTCGCACCACGGCGGCGCAGGCGTCGGCCGAACTCGCGCAACAGAAGACAGAAAGGCGAGTATTCGGCAGATTGGTCATCGACATCGACAGCCGGGAAGTGACGCTCGGCAGTGAACCGGTGACCCTGACCCGCACCGAGTTCGATGTCCTCGTCGCCTTGTCGTCGCGCCCCGGAGTGGTGTTCAGCCGCCGCCAACTCATCGAGACGATCTGGGGCGACTCATGGGTCGGAAACGAGCATCTCGTCGACGTGCACATCGGCCATTTGCGCCGAAAGCTCGGAGATAATCCCGCCGAGCCGCGTTATGTGATCACCGTCCGCGGCGTCGGATACCGGATGGGCAGCGGCGAGTGACGGGCTACCGGCAGTGGGACCCCCACTCCGCACGGCGTGGCGTGCGCCGGGTACCCGGCATCGCGGTGCGGCTGCTGCTCGCCCAAACACTCGTGATCACCGCCGGTGCCGCCACCGCAGCAATAGTCGCTGCCATCGTCGGACCGCCGCTGTTCCGCGTGCACCTCCATCGCGCCGGTGTTCCCGACGCGTCTGCCGAGCAGTTTCACGCCGAACAGGCCTACCGTTACGCCACCGGGATAGCGGTGGGGATCGCGTTGGCCGTTGCCACGCTCGCTGCCCTCGTGGTCACTTGGTATTTCAGTCGACGACTGCAGCGGTCGATCGCTGAAGTGTCCTCGGCGGCAACAGCTGTCGCCGACGGCCACTATGACATTCGGGTTTCACCGAGCGGCCTCGGTGACGACTTCCAGACGTTGGCCCGCGCATTCAACCTGATGGCGGAACGGTTGGAATCCGTGGAAAGTACCCGTCGCCAGTTGTTCGGTGATCTGGCCCATGAGATTCGTACGCCAGTGTCGGTTCTCGAGGCATACCTGGAAGCAGTGGAAGACGGTGTCAAAACGCTCGATCCGGACACCATCGCGATGCTTCGCGAGCAGACCCGAAGGCTGGTCCGCTTCTCCGACGACTTCGCTGCCTTGGCCAAAGCGGAAGAAGGCCGAGTCGAAGCCGTGCCCGAATGGCTCACTCCCGGCGGGCTCGTCTCGACCGCAGCCACGGCCGCAGCAGACCGCTACCGCGTCAAGGGCGTCACTCTCACTAGGCGGGTGGCCGCTGGTCTTCCTCAGTTGTGGGCCGACCCGCAGCGACTCGCCCAGGTCCTGGCCAACCTGCTTGACAACGCCCTACGACACACTCCGCCAAATGGCCATGTCGAAGTCGCCGCGACAGCGGAGGGCGAAGAACTCACGATAACGGTCAGCGACACCGGTGACGGAATCGCAGACGAGCACCTACCCCGCGTGTTCGAGCGCTTCTACCGCGTTGACAGCGCACGGGACCGCGATCACGGCGGTGCCGGTATCGGGCTGGCCATCGCGAAGGCCATCATAGAGGCGCACGGCGGAAACATCACGGCACAGAGCGGAGGGCTCGGCACCGGAACGACCTTCACGATCACGATGCCTGTCGACCGTTGACACACAACGGTATTAGAAGGCTCAAGAGCGGCGACTGATCTCTACAACGTGCCCAAGATCCCCTGCATCGTGTTTATCTCCTGCTGCTGGTCACTGGCGATTGACCGTGCCAAAGCAACCTCATCCGGAAACTGGCCCGCACTGATCTCGTGCTGCGCCATCATGATCGCACCCTGATGATGCTGGATCATCTGCTGCAAGAACAGCTTGCTCGCGTCGACGCCTTGAGCGTTCTGAAGCGCGGTCATGTCCTGCGCACTCATCATGCCCGACATCCCGTCCATGCCCGACATATCCGTCTGGCCCGGCATACCCGTCTGGCCCGGCATGCCCGGCATACCCGGCATCATGGTCTGGCCCGGCATATCGGTCTGGCTCGGCATCGTGGTCTGGCCCGGCATGGTTGACATCGTGGGCTCACCCCATTGCGTCAGCCAGTTCTTCATCTGTCCGATCTCGCGCGCCTGCTCCGCCTTGATCTGTCCGGCCAGCTCAATCACTCTGGGATCGATGCCCTGTTTCGCCAACAACATGTCGCTCATCTCAATGGCCTGCTGATGATGGGGAACCATGTGCTGCGCGAACATGACATCCATATTGTTATGCGCTGCGGCGGTAGTGGTTGCGGACGGTGTCGCGCTGGGGGGCGAGGCATTGGCCTGATCACCTTGGGGGCCGCTACAGGCGGATAAAGTTACAAGCGCGGCGAGGGCGGCCACACCGATCGTCAACTTCCCTCTCGTTGTCACACTCAAGTCCTTTCGTGGCCGGCGGGATGCGTCAGTCCGACAGCTATGAACTTGCCCCGAATCGGTGTGACTGTGTTGGTCGTTCGATAAAGAACTGATAAAGAAGGCACGCCCCCCAAGATGCGGGACGCGCGACGTTGCCATACCCAACGCGGAGCGCCCGTCCCAACGTCGAACGGGCGGCTTACTCTCTAGGCGTGAAGTTGTGGACTCACAAGGCATTCGTCATCGTTGCGATGTACACCGCTGCACTGGGCGCCGCTTCATGCGGTCAGGACCAGATCGAGACGGAGGAACCGGCCTCGGCGATCGCCACGCGCCCGGCCGCTCACCGCCTCCTCGGACCCAATGACTTCGCCGATGCGATCGTCGAACCTGCGCGCATCACCGTCAACGTGCATGTGCCCTATGAGGGCGAAATTCCCGGCACCGACCTGTCGATACCGTTCGACCAAATCGCCCAACAGGCAGTCAAGCTACCGCTCGACCGCGACACTCCGCTGGCAATTTATTGCCGCTCAGGGCCGATGAGCGCTCAAGCAGCCGCAGAACTGGGCCGACTCGGATACGCCGATGTGGTCGAACTAGATGGCGGGATGAGGTCCTGGCAAGAGAGCGGTCGTCCGCTCGTAAACGGGTGAAGCAGTTCACCAGGCTTTCAACGTGCACGTCGCGGCGGTCTCCCCGTCCTGTTGCACTACCACGTTCCCGTCGATCGCGATCTCGCAGTGCGGATTCGGGGTGCCGTTGTATCGCGCGGCGCCGCCGGCCATGACATAGGCCCAGCTGGTGTCGTTCAACGTCGTCTCGAACACCCACGGCGCGCCGGGACCGACGGAAACCCGTTCGTTCCGAAGATAGGAACTCGAATCCGCATTCAATGCCGCCTGGCTCGGCGGATCTGCCACCAGGTAGTTCAGGCTCAGGGTGGCATCCTGGCCGCTCGTGACGGTGTACCGGACCTGGTGACCGGCGTCGGCGTTGGCAATGGCAGGGGTGGACATGAGGCCCGCGGCAGCAAGCAACGCTGTGCCGAATCGGGTAGCCGCTTTCCGCATGTAAGTCATATCGCCTCGACGCTACCTGGTCGTTACATGTGTCAACGGCCGAGGCGGGAAAGCACTTCGCTGACAACCGATCCTGCGGCAACCTTCTCCTGGTCGCGGGTGCGGAGGTCCCGCAGCTTCCACTGACCGTCCGACTCGTCCCTGACGACGGCCAGAGCCGCGCCGGAACGGTCCGCCGCGCGAAACGCTCCCTTCAGGCCGCGGTCGCCGTACGCGACGTCCACGCGGACGCCGGCCACGCGCAGCTTCGCCGCGACGACAGCGATCTCGCGCCTGGACTCTTCGCCGACGGGGATGCAGAAGACGTCGCAGCGCGACGTCGAACCGACCTGCTTGCCCTGGGCGCGCAACGCGAGCATCACGCGGTCGACGCCCAGACCGAAGCCGATGCCCGACAGGTCCTGTCCGCCGAGTTCACGCATCAGCCCGTCGTAGCGGCCGCCGCCGCCGATGCCCGACTGCGCCCCGAGCCCGTCGTGGACGAACTCGAACGTCGTCTTGGTGTAGTAGTCCAGCCCGCGCACCAGACGTGGGTTGAGCTGATAGGGCACGCCGAGGTCGTCGAGAAGCGCCAGCACCGTCTCGAAGTGCTGTTTGGCCGCATCGGACAGGTGGTCGAGCATCACCGGCGCGTCGGTGAGCTGGCTGCGCACGGACTCGCGTTTGTCGTCGAGCACGCGCAGCGGGTTGAGCTGTGCGCGTCGTCGGGTGTCGTCGTCCAGGTCCAGCTTCAGCAAGTAGTCCTGCAGCAGCTCGCGGTACTGCGGGCGGCAGGTGTCGTCGCCCAGCGAGGTGATCTCCAGCCGGAAGCCCTCCAGACCCAGGGCGCGGAAACCGGCGTCGGCGACCGCGATCACCTCGGCGTCCAGCGTGGGATCGTCGACTCCGATCGCCTCGATGCCGACCTGCTGCAGCTGGCGGTAGCGGCCCGCCTGCGGGCGCTCGTAGCGGAAGAACGGCCCGGCATAGCACAGCTTGACCGGCAACGCGCCACGGTCCAGCCCGTGCTGGATCACCGCGCGGATGACTCCGGCGGTGCCCTCGGGGCGCAGCGTCACCGACCGCCCGCCGCGGTCGGTGAACGTGTACATCTCCTTGGAGACCACGTCGGTGGACTCGCCGACGCCCCGGGCGAACAACGCGGTGTCCTCGAAGATCGGCAGCTCGATGTCGCTGTACCCGGCCAGCCGCGCGGCGCTCAGCAGCCCGTCGCGCACGGCGACGAACTCTGCCGAGGCGGGCGGGGTGTAGTCGGGCACGCCCTTGGGCGCTTGGAATTCGCTCACGAGGTCAAGCCTTCGAGGAATGGGTTGGTGCGGCGTTCGGCGCCGATGGTGGTGGACGGGCCGTGTCCCGGTAGTACCACGGTGGCGTCGTCGAGCACCAACAGTTTCGTCACGATCGAGCCGAGCAGGTCCCGGCCGCTGCCCCCGGCCAGGTCGGTGCGCCCGACCGAGCCTTGGAACAGCGTGTCGCCGGATAAGACGACCTCCTCGGGTCCGTCGGCGACGCGGAAGACCACCGATCCGCGGGTGTGCCCGGGTGTGTGGTCGACGGTCACGGTGATGCCGCCACAGTCGATCTTGTCGCCGTCGCGGTCGAGTTCGATCACCTGCCTGGGCTCGCGGAACAGCGCACCGAACAGCAGTTGCACGATCCTGGGCCCGAAGTCTTTGATCGGGTCGGTCAGCATGAACCGGTCCTCGGGGTGGATGTAGGCGGGGCAGCCGTAGGTGTCGGCGACCTTCTGCGCCGACCAGATGTGATCGACGTGCCCGTGGGTCAGCAGCACCGCCGCCGGGGTGAGCCGGTGCTCGTCGAGAATCCGCCGCAGCGGGGCCATCGCGCGCTGACCGGGATCGACGATGACGGCGTCGGATCCCGCCCGCGGGGCCAGCACATAGCAGTTGCAGGCCAACATGCCGGCAGCGAATCCGGAGATCAACACGGAATCCAGTTTCCCACGGAGTGAGGCTCGTCCGAGCGACCCATCGGCACGGAGCGAGGCTCGCCCGAGCGACCCACCGGCACGGAGTGACGCTCGTCCGAGCGACCCCCTGGCACTGCCTGACAGGTCACCCAGTGTTGCATGGCACACTCGGTGGCCATGAGCCTTGAGCCCGGCGATGAGCTTTCGAGCGAAGAGCAGACAACCCAGGAGGACAGCGGCGTGCCGACCGAAAAGCAGCGGCGGGCGACGGCCAAGCGCAAGTTGGATCGCCAACTCGAAAGGCGTGCGCAGCAGGCCCGCCGCCGCCGGATCCTGACGATCGTCGCCCTGGCCGCGGTCGTCGTCGTAGTGGCCGGCGTGGCGGTGTGGGCAGTGTTCTTCCGGAAGGGGTCCAACGAGACGCCGACGGCGTCGGGCACCACCACGTCCACGACCCCCACCCAAGACGCCGACACGCCGCAGGCGGGCGTGCTGCCGCCGTTCAAGCCGCCGGCTGACCTGGGCGCCAACTGCCAGTACCAGGCCACCCCGAACGAGCCCGCGGCCAAGCCGGTCGCACCGCCGAACGCCGGGAAAGTGCCGACGGATCCGGCGAACATCAGCATGAGCATCACCACCAACCAGGGCCCGCTGGGAGTCCAGCTCAACAACGGGCAGGCGCCGTGCACCGTGAACAGCTTCGTGAGCCTGGCACAGAAGGGTTACTTCAACGACACGCACTGCCACCGGCTGACCACTGGAGGGGACCTGTACGTGCTCCAGTGCGGCGACCCCAAGGGCGACGGCACGGGGGGGCCGGGCTACCAGTTCGCCGACGAGTACCCGTCCAACCAGTATCTTCCCGACGACCCCGCGCGCAGCCAGCCGATCATCTATCCGCGCGGCACGTTGGCGATGGCCAACGCCGGGCCGGGCACCAACGGCAGCCAGTTCTTCATCGTCTACAAGGACTCGAAGCTGCCGCCCAACTACACCGTGTTCGGCAAGGTCGATGACAAGACCATGGGCGTGATCGACAAGATTGCCGCCGCTGGCACCGTCGACGGGTCACCCGACGGCAAGCCTAAGACCGACGTGATGATCACGTCGGCGCGCCTGGAC
>JBAPQQ010000618.1:0-7258 GCA_049280695.1 Mycobacterium sp. | reverse complement strand
GTTCGGCTCGGCTGCGCCGACGCTCATCGTCGGCGCCGGCCCAACCGCCCAGCGTCTGGTCGCTCTGATGAACCAGCTACCCGAATACGGACTGCGGCCGGTGGGCCTAGTCGACGACAAGCGCCCGCCGCCGGACGAACCGAACAAACCGGGCGCGACAAGCGTGCCTTACCTGGGTCGGCTGACGCAGTTCGCCGACATCGCCGCCGCGACCAAGGCCGAGGAGGTCATCGTCGCGATGTCGTCGGTGTCCGACGACCGGCTCGCCCAGACCGCCCACGTCGCCATCTCGCTGGGCATGCGGGTGCGGGTGGTGCCGCGGCTGAAAGACGCCGTCGGCGTCAGCGCCTGTGTCGAGCACCTGGGTCCCATGCCGCTTGTGGTGCTGTACCACGTCGACCCGCTGGGTTGGCAATTCGCCGTCAAGCACATTATGGACCGGCTGGTGAGCGGTATCGGCCTGCTCGTTATCTCGCCGCTGTTTATCGCGCTGGCCATTACGGTGAAGCTCAGTTCACCAGGACCGATCTTCTTTCGGCAGAGACGCGTCGGCCGCGACGGGAAACCCTTTGACTGCTTGAAGTTCCGCTCCATGCGTCTGCCCGGCCGCGCCGATGAGGATTTCGAGCTCGGACACGGAGATGCGCCGGGCGGCGTGGAAGGGGTGGACCGGCGCACCCGCATCGGCAAGTTCATGCGGCGCACGTCGCTGGACGAACTGCCTCAATTGATCAACGTGCTGCGCGGCGACATGAGCCTGGTCGGTCCCCGTCCCGAGCGCCCCGAGTTCGTCGAGTTGTTCAACCTGCAGATCCGCCGCTACGGCGAGCGGCAACGTGTCAGAGCCGGCATGACCGGGTGGTCGCAGGTGCACGGGCTGCGCGGGCAGACCTCGATCGCCGACCGCGCCGAGTTCGACAACTACTACATCGAGAACTGGACGCTGACGCTGGACCTGAAGATCCTGGCCCTCACCGCGCTTGCGGTGCTGCGGCGCTCCGAAGACTAGCCGCGAGTATCCCTAGCAGGCGCCTTCGCGCCGTTCGTTATCCGTAGTACCGAACGGAAGGTGCGCCGCGATCGGGGGGGACCTGACCATCGACCGTCCCCGCGGGAACGTCGATCAGGGCCGCGATCGTGACTGAAGCACTACCCTTCGCCTACTCCGCCACCAACGCGGCAGCGGCTTGCAGATGCTTCGCGGCGCCGTCGACGATCGACTCGATCAACTCCGCGCACGACGGCAGGTCGTCCAGAATTCCGGCCACTTGACCCGATGCCAACACGCCGGCTTCGGTGTTGCCCTCGACCAGGCCGGCCCGCAAGAGCATCGGCGTGTTGGCCGCCATCAACACTTGCGACCAGGTCAGGTCCTTGCCGTGGCGCATCGCCAGCCCGTCGCGCACCATCGTGGGCCAGGTCATCCCAGACAACCTCTTGAACTTCGCCGCGTTGCGTATCGCAGCCGCAAAGCCTCTGACACGAGAACCACTTTCGAGCCGCTCGACCAGCGTCGTGCGCAGCACCCGATGCGGCATGCCATCGACGCGGGTGGATACCACGGTGCCGTCGAGCCCGGCCTGCAGGTAGCGCTGCTTGACGGCGTCGGGGACCGTCGAATCGGAGGTCAGCAGAAATCGGGTGCCCATGGCTACACCGGCCGCACCGTAGGAAAGGGCTGCGGCCAGACCCCGCCCGTCGAAGAAACCTCCGGCGGCCACCACCGGAATGTCGACCGCGTCGAGCACCGAGGGCAGCAGCAGCGTGGTGGCGACCGGCCCGGTGTGGCCACCGCCTTCGCCTCCCTGCACGATCACCGCGTCGGCACCCCACGACGCCACTTTGCGGGCATGCTTGGCCGCGCCGACCGACGGGATCACCACGGCGCCGGCCTCTTTCAGCCGGGTGACCAATTCCTGGCGTGGCGCCAACGCGAACGACGCAACCTTCACGCCCTCGCGGACCATCAGCTCCACCCGGTCGTCGGCGTCGGTTGCGTCCGCACGGATGTTGACGCCGAACGGCCGGTCCGTGGCGGCCTTGACTTTGCGCACCGCCTCCGCCAACTCGTCCAACGTCATGGTCGCCGACGCGAGAATTCCCAGACCGCCGGCGTTCGCGGTCGCCGACACCAGTCGCGCACCGGCCACCCATCCCATTCCGGTCTGCACCACCGGATGCTCGATGCCGACCAGGTCGGTCAGCGGCGTCCGAAGTCTCATGCCCGTACTTCCTTGTCCCGCAGGCTTTTCGGATCAATGACCTTCTGGATCAGCTCCAACTCGTCGCCGTCGGGCAGTCGCGTTCGTTGGGCATCGTCCAGTCCGTTCACCTCGAACGATGTTGCCTGTCTTACGTCGTCGGTAGTGACTCCCGGGTGAAGCGACACCGCCCGCATGGTGTGATCGGGGCCGCCGAAGTCGAACACGCCGAGGTTGGTGACGACGCGGCGGAGATCCATGAAGCGGAACGCCGGGTTGCCGGGATCGACCTTGTCGTAGCCGATGCCGCAGACGACGTCCACCGAGTCGCAAAACACCCGCGGCGAGTGATTGCCCACCCAGTAACTCGTGGCGTGATTGATCGTGTTGCCCGGCGCGCCGCGCACTCCGAACATCTGCCGGGTCGGGTGCTGCAAGGGGCCGAACGCCGACAGGTTCTGGTTGCCGTACCGGTCGATCTGGTTGGCGCCCATCACCACATAGCGCCGGCCCCATGCCAGCGTCTCGAAGACCCGGCCGAACGGCATCCAGCCCTCGACCGTGCCTGCCGCGCCGAGTGCGGGCGTGTCCTCCAACAGCAGTGCCTCGCCGTCGGTCAGCAAGATGTCCGGCGAGAACGTCATTCGCGCCAATCGCGCCCCGATCGACACCACCGTGGTCATCGGACTGACCATGATCTCGCCGACGTCGCGGAACAAGTCGGCGCACGCGGTGACGCAGACCTCGGCGCGGCTGGCGTAGATCATGAACCGTCCTCCCGGCTGAATGACCGCACCGCCGCCTGATAGTCGTCTTCGCTGCCCGCCAGGTACGTCTGCACGAACTCGTCCCAGGCCTCCGGTGACTTGGCCGCTTCCGCATAGTGCCGCTGAAACTTCTCGTCGCGGCCGTAATCGGCTGCGCCCGTGGTGAAGTGCGCGCCACCGGGCGCCTCCACCACCGCGTCGACCATCATCCTGTTCACAATCAGCGCTTGCCGGGGCACCGCCTCGACGAGTTCTTCGGTGGACACCACCTTCTCCACCGACAGGTAGCGGCGCCCAGCGGCCATCAGGAACAAGTCGTCGAAGTACGGGTCGACACCGGTGTAGGCGGCATTGCCGCGTGCGTCACCGATGTTCAGGTGCACGAAGGCCGCGTCGAGCTGCAGCGCCGGCATCGCGATCAGCGTCTCGTAGCCGCCGTCGGGCGCAGGGTAGGGACTCGCGACGGTCTTGAGTTCGCCCTCCCAGAAGTCGGGTACCGACGTGCCCAGGCCGGCCCGGATCGGCAGGAACGGTAACCGCTGTGCGGCCGCTTGAAGTCCGCAGCGCAGCATGCCCTCGTCCATCTCACGCGCCTCGATCGACCCGCTGGTGCGCGCCGAGGAGAACCACGGGTCGTAGAACGGCGGCGAATCCAGTGACACGAAGCCGTAATACACTCGCCGCACCTTGCCGGCAGAACACAGCAGGCCTACGTCGGGCCCGCCGTAGCTGACGACGGTCAAATCGGTGATGCCCGAACGCAACAACGCCCGCACGAACGCCATCGGCTTGCGCCGCGACCCCCAGCCGCCGATGCCGACCGTCATGCCGCTGCGCAACTCGGCGACGCAGTCGTCGAGTGTGCTGCGCTTGTCGGTCATGGCTTCTTGACGAACGCGTCGCGGTGTTCGTCGGATACCCCGGCGAGGTTGAGCTCGAAGGTGAAGCCCTGCTCCATGCGGTAGCTGGAGTTGACGCGCTGCACGTCGATGAAATTCAGCGCTTCCTTGGCCGCCCGGATCACCCGGGTGTCTTTGGCGGCGATGTCACGGGCCACCCGCAAAGCCGCCTCGCCGAGCTCGGCGCGGGGGACGACCTCGTGCACCGAGCCGAAATGGTGCAGCGTCGCGGCATCGACGGTGGCCGCGGTGAAGAACAACCGGCGCATCATGTGTTGTGGCACAAGACGGGACAGGTGCGTGGCCGCACCGAGCGCGCCGCGCTCCACCTCGGGGAGCCCGAACGTGGCGTCGTCGGAGGCGACGATCACGTCGGCGTTGCCCGCCAGCCCGATTCCGCCGCCCACGCAGAAACCGTTGACGGCGGCGACCACCGGCACCGCGCATTCGTAGACCGCGCGAAACGCCGCGAAGCAGCCGCGGTTCGCGTCGATCAGCGCGGTGAAGCCCTCGGTGTTCTGCATCTCCTTGATGTCCACCCCGGCGTTGAAACCACGGCCTTCCGCCCGAAGGACCACCACATGGGTGTCCCAGTTGTCGCCTGCTGCGGTGATCGCATCGGCGAGTTCGAACCAGCCTCTCGACGGGATCGCGTTGACCGGTGGGTAATCGACCGTGACGGCGACGATGCCCGGTTCCACGGTGGCGGACGTGATGGTCATGGAAGTCTTCCTGGGGTCGCTACCTAAGCAAGCACTTGCTTGGTAAGCTAGCACAGTGACCGTCGTCGGCGAAGCGCATGCCCTTGATTTCGGGCTCGCCGGTCGCGTCGTGCTGGTAACCGGAGGTGTGCGCGGCGTCGGCGCCGGAATCAGCGCCGTCTTCGCCGGGCAAGGCGCGACCGTCGTCACCTGTGCCCGGCGCGGCGTCGACGGCCTGCCGTACGAGTTCCACAGTTGCGACGTGCGGGACGACGATGCGGTGAGCTCACTGATCGACAGCGTCTTCGAACGACACGGCAGGCTGGACGTCGTGGTCAACAACGCAGGCGGGTCACCGTACGCGCTCACCGCGGATTCCACCGCGAAGTTCAACCGGAAGATTCTCGAGCTCAACTTGCTTGGGCCACTGTCGATTTCGCAGCACGCCAATGACAAGATGCAGACTCAGGCCCACGGCGGGGTGATCGTCAACATTGCCAGCGTCAGCGGCCGCCGACCGTCGCCGGGCACGGCGGCCTATGGCGCGGCCAAAGCCGGCGTGGAGAGCATCACCAAGACGCTTGCGGTCGAATGGGCACCCAAGGTCCGGGTCAACGCCCTGGTGGTCGGGATGGTCGAGACCGAGCAGTCAGAGCTGTTCTATGGCGACGCAGAGTCGATCGCCGCGATCTCGAAGAACGTGCCGCTGGGCAGGCTGGCCAAGCCGGTCGACGTCGGCTGGGCTGCGGCGTTTTTGGCGTCCGACGCCGCGTCATACGTCAGCGGTGCGGCGTTGGAGGTGCACGGCGGTGGCGAACCGCCGCCATACCTGGCCACTACAAGTGCAATCACGTGAGGAGTGACGGGATGGGATTGGTCGACGGCCGGGTGGTCGTTGTGACAGGCGCCGGACGCGGCATCGGGCGGGCGCACGCGCTGGCCTTCGCTGCGGAGGGTGCCCGGGTGGTGGTGAACGACATCGGTGTTGCGCTCGACGGCTCTGCGGCCGACAGCCCGGCTCAGGAGGTCGTCGACCAGATCACCGCCGCCGGTGGCGAAGCCGTCACCAACGGCGACGACATCGCGGACTGGGCCGGCGCGCAGAACCTGATCAAGATCGCGGTCGAAACCTTCGGCGGTTTGGACGTTCTCGTCAACAACGCCGGATTCATCCGCGACCGCATGCTGGCCAACACCAGCGAGGAGGAGTGGGACGCGGTGATCCGCGTCCACCTCAAGGGCCACTTCGCCACCTTGCGGCACGCCGCCGAGCACTGGAGAGGTAAAGCCAAGGCCGGCGAGACCGTGGACGCGAGGGTGGTCAACACCAGTTCCGGCGCGGGCTTGCAGGGCAGCGTCGGGCAGGGCAACTATTCGGCGGCCAAGGCGGGCATCGCGGCGCTGACGCTCGTGGCGGCCGCGGAGATGGGGCGCTACGGAGTGACGGTGAACGCGATCGCGCCGGCCGCGCGCACCCGGATGACGGAGAAGGTTTTCGCGCAGACGATGGCGCGTCCCGACGACGGCTTCGACGCGATGGCGCCGGAAAACGTTTCACCGCTGGTGGTTTGGCTCGGCAGTACCGAATCACGCGGTGTGACGGGCAAAGTCTTCGAGGTCGAGGGCGGGCTGATCCGGGTTGCCGAGGGGTGGGCACACGGCCCGCAGGTGGACAAGGGCGCGCGGTGGGATCCCAGCGAGCTCGGCCCCGTCGTCTCCGACTTGCTCGCGAAGGCACGCCCACCCGTTCCGGTCTACGGCGCCTGAACCCTACGGTTCGCAGACGACGACGGGGATCTTGCGCTCGGTCCACGACTGGTAGTCGTCGAAGTCCGGGTACATCTCGACCAGTCGGGGCCACAGCGTCGCGCGCTCGTCGTCGGTGGCGTCGCGTGCCGTCAACTGCCGCACTTCGTCTTTGATTTGGACGGTCACCTTCGGATTCGCCTTGAGGTTCAGGTACCACAGCGGATTGCGTTCGGATCCGCCCTTGGAGGCGACGAAGATGACCCGGCCGCCGTCACGCATGTAGAGCAGCGGGCTGACACGCGGCTGCCCGGTCTTGCGACCGGTGGTGGTCAGCAGGGCGACCGGCGCCTTCTTGAAGGTTCCGCCTTGCTTACCGCCGGTCAGCTTGTAGATCCAGGTGTTCCCCCGAGACATCCACTTGATCACGAAATCGGTCATCGGCGAGTTGAGGTTGCGCGGCGGTGGTTTCGGCATGGCGGTCATCCTATGCTCGCGTGGTGGACACCGTTTCCGACGCCGACCGCATTGCCGCAGCCGAGGCCTACATCGACGCGTTGGTCAGTCACGACGCCTCCGCGGTTCCGTTCGGCGACGGCTGCGTGCGCATCGAGAACGGCCTCAAGACCGGCTTCTCGGGAAATCACCTGCGGCGCAGCCTTGATCGCGGGCGGCAATTCCGACTGCTCGCGGCGATCACCGATCGCGAGTTCACGATCGACGGCGACGAAGTGCACGCGACGTTCACCGTCGTGCTCAAGGTGAAGCTGGCCGGGCGTCGCGTAGTGGCCCATACCGTCGAGACGTTCCTGATTCCGGCCTCCGACGGCAAAATCCACCACATCAGGGCGCGGGTGCGTCCCGCTCTTCGTCGAGATTGACGTTATGCAGAGCTCTACCCGCTTGGGTTCTGGGCGTGCATGCAACAGTCCTTGATTTCGATC
>JBAPQQ010000617.1:0-13034 GCA_049280695.1 Mycobacterium sp. | reverse complement strand
GGTTCTGGGTGCGGTACGCCGCCGAGGCGGCCGGTGTGCTGCTGCTGGACGCGGGGGCGGTGCGGGCCGTGGTGGAGCAGCGCCGGTCTCTGCTGCCGGCCGGCATCACCGCGCTGTCGGGCCGCTTCTTCGGCGGCGACGTCGTCGAACTGCATGGTCCCGACGCGGCTGTGGTGGGGCGCGGTGTCGTCGCCTACGACGCGACGGAATTGGCCGCCATGATCGGCCGGTCGAAGTCCGATCTGCCGCCTGAGCTGCGCCGTCCGGCGGTGCACGCCGACGATCTGGTCGCCCTTCAGCCCCGGAAATAGGGGTCTTTTTTCCCTACCCGCTGACCGCGCGCGGAGGCAGCCTGAGTGCAGGTCTTCAGATGAAAGCAGGGAAGTCGATGAGCGCTCATTTCCCAGATGCCGAGACAATACGTGCGGTGCTGGCTCTCGCCACCCGTGCGCCGTCGGTTCACAACTCGCAGCCCTGGCGTTGGCGGGTGGGTGATCACAGCCTGCACTTGTACGCCGACCCGGGTATGCACCTGCCCGGCATCGACCCGGATCGACGTGACCTGATGTTGTCCTGCGGTGCCTCGCTGCACCACTGCGCCGTCGCACTGGCCGCGATGGGCTTGCAGGCGAAGGTACACCGCTTCCCGAACCCGGACGAGCCGAACCACCTCGCCGCCATCGAGGTGTGCCGCCAGCCGGCCAGCGAGCTCGATGTCGCCCTGGCCGCCGCCATCCCGCGCCGCAGGACCGACCGGCGGCACTACAGTGCCTGGTCGGTGCCCGCGGCCGACATCGGCCTGATGGGTGCGCGCGCGGCGCGTGCGGGAGTGATGTTGCGCCAGGTGGAGTCACTTCCCAAGCTGCAGCGAATCGTGGCCGAGGCAGTGGCGGCGCACGCCCACGACCAGGAGTACCTCAGCGAGCTGACAGCGTGGAGCGGACGGTACGCCTCGGTGGCCGGGGTGCCGGCGCGCAACATTCCGCCCTCGGACCCGACGGCGGCAATCCCGGGCCGGTTGTTCGCAGGTGCTGCGCTCGCGCAGCCGGAGGACACGTGCGCCGACGACGAGAACGCCGTGGTGCTGGCGCTGGGCACCAAAGACGACAGCGAGCTGTCGCGCCTGCGCGCCGGTGAGGCGACGAGCCTCGTGCTGCTCACCGCGACCGCACTGGGACTGGCAAGCTGCCCGGTCACCGAACCCCTCGAGGTCTCCGACACGCGGGCCGCTGTGCAGGAGGACGTGTTCGGTGGCAGCGGCTACGCCCAGATGCTGTTGCGGGTGGGGTGGGCACCGGTGAACGCCGAACCGTTGCCCGCGACGCCGCGCCGCCCGCTGGACGAAGTAGTCGAGCTGCTCGACCACATGCCTCACTGACGCACGACGAGCACCGAGCAGCCCGGCCGGTTGTGCGGGCCGATGATCCGGGGCACGTCGCGAACATCGCCGTGACCGAGGACGATGAATCGTATTGACTCGTCGGTTGTCTCGAGGTATCCGGCGACCTCCGAACCCGCGTCGACCGACTGCACGTCGACGTCGGGATACCGCTGCGCCCACCGGGAGAGCCGGGACTGTGCGCCGAAGGCCAGCACCGGCGCGCCGCGTAACTGGGCCTCCTGCATGGCCAGGTGCACCACAGCGTCGTTGTCGAAGTCGTCGTTGACGGCGACCGCAATCGGGCCGCCCCCCAGCGGTTTCGACGCGCTGTCGGCGCGGATCACCGCAACCGGGCAGTGCGCACGCTCGGCCAGTGCGCCTGCGGTGGAGCCGAGCAGCATGCGTGCCATCCGGCCGATTCCCGTCGACCCGACGCAGATCATCGCCGCGCCCAGCGATTCTTCGATCAGCGCCGCGTCGGCGCGCCCCGACAGCGTCGCGGTCTCGACGGTGACCGGCTGTCCCGTGGCCGCGATCGCGGCCGCCACGTCGCGCAGCGCATCCGAGGGGCTGACCGGTTCGGCGGCGACGTGGACCAGACGCAGCGGCACGTTTCGCGAGACCGCTTCCACCACAGCCCATTTCGCGGCCTCGATCGCCGCATGGGACCCGTCGACGCCGACGACGACCGATCCCGGGGACCCGGCCTTAACCATCTGCGTCCTCGCCTGTGCGGACCCCGGCCTGCGCCGGCCACCGGGCAGGGAAGTCGCCGGACATCCGCGTCCAGGCCCGGGAGTGGGTCCACGCCGTGCCGGTGGCCGCCCGGCGGTGGTCGATCTCGACCGCATGATCCGCCGCCATGACACGATGCTAGACAGGTCGTGCGGGGGTAAGTCAGGAAGGCTCTGTCGGAGGAGGCACCAATGTCAGCTGGTGGGTCAGACCGCGGCATCGTCGTCGGCATCGACGGATCCGACACCGGGAACGTCGCCGTCTACTGGGCCGCACAGGACGCCGCGCTGCGCAATCTGCCGCTGACGCTGGTCTACGTGATGAACCCGATCCTGGCCACCTGGCAGCCGACGCCCATTCCCGTCGAGTTCGAGGAGTGGCAGCACGAGCAGGCCCGCGTCTACATGGACGACGCCGTCCGCATCGCGCAGGAGAACAGCGGCTCCGACCGTCCGCTCACGATCAACACCGAGGTGTTCTTCGCCCCGACGCTGCCCACCCTGGTGGAGCTGTCCGAACAGGCGGAGATGATCGTGGTCGGCAGTCGTGGCCGTGGCGCGGTGGCCCGGGTGGTGCTCGGCTCCGTGAGTACCGGGCTCGTCCGTCACGCGGGCTGTCCGGTCGCCGTCGTACACGACGAGGATCCGCTGATGGCGCATCCGGCGGAGGCGCCGGTGCTGGTAGGGGTCGACGGGTCCGAGGCGTCGGAGCTGGCGACGTCGATCGCGTTCGACGAGGCGTCCCGCCGCGGCGTCGAGCTGGTTGCGCTGCACGCTTGGAGCGACACCGCGGTCGTCGAGTTGCCCGGCCTCGACTGGTCGGTGGTCAAGGAGCAGGAGGAGCTGGTGCTTGCCGAGCGGTTGGCCGGCTGGCAGGAGCGCTATCCGGACGTCAAGGTGAGTCGTCTCGTCGTGTGCGACCAACCTGCACGTCAGCTCGTCGAGCACTCCGAGGCGGCCCAGCTCGTCGTGGTCGGCAGCCGTGGCCGCGGTGGATTCGCGGGACTGTCGCTCGGGTCGGTCAGTACCGCGGTGGTGCATGCGGTGCGGATGCCGGTGATCGTCGCGCGGTCCTAGTGGCTCACTCCAGCGGCGCGGTCCACCGCAGCACCGTGCCGCCGCCCGGGTTGGCCGCTACCGCGAATTCGCCGCCGACGTCGCGGGCGCGCACGGCCAGATTTGTCAGACCGCTGCCGGTGACGTCCTCCGGCATTCCGATGCCGTTGTCGACGACCTCGATGCGCAGGTTGTCCTCGACGACCACGCTGACGTGCAGGCTGGTGGCCTCCCCGTGCCGCACTGCATTCGAAACCGCCTCTCGCACAACGGCTTCAGCGTGGTCTGCGAGCACGGCATCGACCACCGACAGCGGGCCGACGAATTGCACCGTGGTGCGTACCTCGCTCGTCGCGAACTGCGAGACGGCTTCGTCGAGCCGTTGCCGGAGCCGGGTGACGCCCGCGGATGCGCCGTGCAGGTCGAAGATCGCAGTCCTGATCTCCTGGATCACTGCCTGCAGGTCGTCGACGCAGTTCGACAGCCGTTGCTGCACCTCGGGTGAGCGCGCCCGCGGGATCGTGCCCTGCAGGCTCAGGCCGACGGCGAAGAGCCGCTGTATGACGTGGTCGTGCAGATCCCGTGCGATGCGGTCGCGGTCGGACAGGATGTCGAGTTCCCGGAGATGGCGCTGCGTGGTGGCCAGCTGCCATGCCAGCGCGGCCTGGTCGGCGAAAGCGGCGAGCATGTCGAGTTGCTCGCGATCGAACTGCTGCTCGCCTTTGTGCCGCAACGCCACCAACACCCCGCCGACGGTGTCGGTGGTGCGAAGTGGCAGCACCAGTGCCGGGCCGTTGGTGTCGACGCCGCCCAGTCCGATCTCGGTCGATTCCAGCCGGCGCGGCGCGCGGCGGGTGAAGACCTCGCCGACCACCGTGTCGGCCACCGGTATGGTCTGCGACGCGGTGATTTCGGTGTCGCCGGCCGTTTCCACCACCAGAAGTTCGTCCACATCGGCGGCGGGCAGTTCCGAGTCGACGGGGACCGCCACGAATGTCGCGGTGGCGGCCGACAGCTGCAGCGCCTGATCGGCGATGAGGCTGAACACTCCGGCGGGTTCGGTGCCGGACAGCAACTCGGTGGCGATGTCGCGGGTGGCCTCGATCCAGGACTGCCGGGCGCGCGCCTGCTGGTAGAGCCGCGCATTGTCGATGGCGATACCGGCGGCGGCGGCCAGTGCCAGGACCAGAACTTCGTCGTCCTCGGTGAACGGCTGACCGTCGGCCTTCTCGGTGAGGTACAGGTTTCCGTAGACCTCGTCGCGAATGCACACCGGGACACCCAGGAACGTGTGCATCGGAGGATGGTTGGGCGGGAACCCGACCGAGTCGGGATGCTCGACGATGTCGGTGAGGCGGATCGGCTGCGGGTCGTCGATCAGCACCCCGAGCACACCGCGGCCCTCGGGTAACCGCCCGATACTGGCTCTCGCCTCTTCGTCGATGCCCTCGTAGATGAACTCGACCAGCTCGTGGCCGTGGCCACGCACCCCGAGCGCCCCGTATTTCGCATCCACCAGCTCGATCGCGGTGTGCACGATGGTGCGCAGCGTGTCGTCGAGTTCCAGGCCGGACGTCACCACCAGCATGGCCTCGACGAGGCCGTCCAGGCGGTCCCTGCCTTCGACGATCTGTTCGACGCGGTCTTGCACCTCGACCAGCAACTCGCGCAGCCGCAGCTGGGACAGGGTGTTACCCAGCGGGCTCATGCGCCGGCTGGAACGGTCTGGCACGCCACCATCGTGGCATCGACGGCGGGCAATTGGCGAGGAGTTCCGGCGATTACTCGGCGGCCCGGTGCCCCGGGTCGAGCTTGGTGGCGAAAACCGCCGCCTGCGTGCGGCGTTCCATGCCGAGCTTGGCCAGCAGCCGCGACACGTAGTTCTTCACGGTCTTCTCGGCGAGGAACATCCGCGCCGCGATCTGCTTGTTGGTCAGCCCCTCGCCGAGCAGCCCGAGCAGTGTGCGCTCCTGCGCTGTGAGCCCCGACAGGGGATCGGACCGCTCGGCTGCGCCGCGCAGCTTGGCCATCAGGGCGGCCGCCGCCCGGTTGTCGAGCAGCGACTTGCCCGCGCCGACATCCTTGATCGCCTTGGCCAGCTCCATGCCCTTGATGTCTTTGACGACGTAACCGCTGGCACCGGCAAGGATCGCGTCGAGCATCGCTTCGTCGGAGGTGAACGAGGTGAGCATCAGGCAGCGCAGTTCCGGCATGTCGGACAGCAACTCGCGGCACAGCTCGATCCCGCTGCCGTCGGGCAACCGCACGTCGAGAACCGCGACGTCGGGTGTCACGGCGGGAATCTTGGCGAGGGCCTCGCCGACCGAGGCGGCTTCGCCCACCACCTCCAGCTCAGGGTCGGCGTCGAGCAGGTCGAACAGACCCCGGCGGACCACTTCATGGTCGTCGACCAGAAAAACCCTCACCATGGCGTCGAATCTACAAGTGTTGGTGGTCGACCACGAGCACCGAGCAGTTGGTGTGGCGAAGCGCGGCAGAACCGGACGGCCCAAAGAGCTCCCGGACCGTGCGGTGGTCGCGCGCGCCGATGACCACCAGCTGCACCGAGTCGGCGTTTTCGGAAAGGTAGTCGACGACGGTGCCGCGCAACGCCACCGACTGCACGTCGAGGTCCGGGTATTCGTGAGTCCACCGCGACAGCCGCCGGTCCAGTTCCGCCTGCACGCGTCGGTTCGTGTCGGCCACGCCCCGCGAACCGCGGATGTCGCTGAGCCGGGACTGCCAGCAGGTGACGATGCGCAGCGGCGCGTCGCGCAGCAGCGCTTCTTCGACGGCCGCCTCCAGTGGCACTCCGGTCTGCGGCGAGTTGTCGGCCTCCACCACGATCCAGCCGGGCTCGTGCCGACTGCGGATGCTTTCATGCGTATGGATGACCGCGACCGGGCAGTGTGCCGAGGTGGCCAGCGCGGCGGCGGTGGACCCAAGCCGCCCCGGTTGGAAGTGCTGCAGGCCGATGGCGCCCACGCACACCATCGCGGCCCGACGCGACGCCCGCACCAACGCTTGGACCGGACGGTCCTGGTCGATCTCCACTTCGATCTTCACGGGTGTGCCGGTTGCTTCGATCGCCGTCACCGCCTCGCGTGTCGCGGTCTCGCCGACGGCGAGCTTGCGGGCGGCCCGTTCGGGGTCCTGCGCGGTGTCTTCGGGATCGACGGCGTACAGCAGACGCAGCGGAACCCCCCGGGACCGCGCCTCGTCGACGGCCCACAGCGCGGCGTGGATGGCCGCCTTCGAGGCGTCGATCCCGACGACTATCGACCACGGCACAGGCTGCTCAGGCATCACATCCACCATATGTCCCCGTTCCGCTGCCGCCGTAGGGACGTTTGGCCGTAAGGTCGAGGTTAAAGCCCCTATCGGCCGTCGACATACTCCCAACAGGATCAGGCAATATGGATGATTCAGGTGCTCCGCAGCCGGCGATGTTGGAATCCGGGGGGCTGCAGCGTCTGATCGAGGTCCTCACCGAGCGCGGATACCGTGTGGTCGGACCGACGTTGCGGGACAACGCGATCGTGCTCGCCGAACTCGGCTCC
Organism: Mycobacterium sp.; assembly: GCA_049280695.1. GTDB lineage: Bacteria > Actinomycetota > Actinomycetes > Mycobacteriales > Mycobacteriaceae > Mycobacterium. The sequence goes on along the minus strand of JBAPQQ010000617.1, from coordinate 6,303 downwards.
ACCGACGACCTGCCGCACGGCTGGGGCGTGGACACGGCGCCCGGGCACTACCGGGTGCGCCGCCGCGACGATGCCGCCGCGTTCGGCCATTCGTCCGGGCCGCAGTCGTGGAAGCAGTTCCTGCACCCGCCGCGCCAGCTGTTGTGGTCCGGGGGCCGGGACGGAATCGCCGACGGCGAACCCGAAGAGCCGCCGCGGTACGCGTTCCTCGGTGTGCGGGGCTGCGACCTCGCGGCGATCCACACGCTGGACGGCGTGCTGGGGTACTCGCAGCATCCGGACAGCTCCTACCTCGGCCGCCGGCGGCAGATCTTCGTGGTTGCGGTGAACTGCACCGAGCCCGGCGGCCTGTGCTTCTGCGCGTCTATGGGCACCGGCCCGGCTGCCGGTCCGGGCTACGATCTGGCGCTGACCGAACGCCTGGACGGCGACTCGCCGGCCTACCTGGTGGACGTCGGCAGCGACGACGGCGCCGACGTGCTCGCGCAGATTCCGCATCGCTTCGCCGACATCGGTGAGATCGACACCGCCAGAAAGGAAGTCGACGCCGCCACCCCCCAGATGGGCCGTGAGATGCCGTCCGTCGACCTGCGGGAGCTGTTGATCCGCAACCGCGAGTCGCCGCAGTGGGACGAGGTGGCGAGCCGGTGCCTGACCTGTGGCAACTGCACGATGGTCTGCCCCACGTGTTTCTGCACCAGCACCGAAGACGTCAGCGACCTCACCGGTGAGCATGCCGAACGCTGGCAGCACTGGGCGTCGTGCTTCGAGTTCGACTTCACCTACATTCACGGCGGCAGCGTGCGGCAGTCCGGCCCGTCGCGCTACCGGCATTGGCTGACCCACAAGCTGGGCACGTGGCACGACCAGTTCGGGATGTCGGGCTGCGTGGGCTGCGGGCGCTGTATCGCGTGGTGCCCCACCGGCATCGACATCACCGAGGAGATGAACGTGATGGCGCGGGGGGACGATGACTGACAGCGCCGTGCGAGAGGCGGAGGCGCCGGCCTTTGCGATGACCCCGGTCCCGTACCGTGTCCGCTCGCGGGTCGTGGAGAACACCGACTCGGTCACGCTGTGCCTGGAGCCGGTATCGGCAGCAGTGCCGGCACCGCAGCCGGGGCAGTTCATGATGCTGTACGCGTTCGGCGTCGGCGAGATCGCGATCTCGGTCAGCGGCGAACCGGCGATCACCGACGGCACGATCATGCACACGATCCGCGCCGTGGGCGCGGTGAGCCGTGCGCTGTGCGCCGTCTCGCGCGGCGGAATCGTCGGCGTCCGCGGCCCGTTCGGCACCCGGTGGGGTCTCGACGAAGCCGAGGGCCGCGACCTCGTGATCGTCGCGGGCGGAGTCGGTTTGGCCCCGCTGCGCCCGGTGGTGGTGGGTGCGCTGGCCCGGCGCGACCGCTACGGCAGGGTGATGTTGATCACGGGAGCACGGTCGCGCAACGACTTCCTGTTCGCCGGCGAGCTCGCGACCTGGCAGCGCGAAAAATCGATCGAGGTGCACACCACGGTCGACGTTCCCGTGCAGGGCTGGCACGGTGAGGTCGGCCTTGTCACCGGGCCGCTGCGGCGGCTCACGCTCGCGCCGGAACGCACCACCGCGTTTCTGTGCGGTCCGGAGCCGATGATGCGGTTCAGCGCGGAGGCGCTGCTGGCAAAGGGATTGCATGTCAACCACATTCGCGTGTCGCTCGAGCGCAACATGCAGTGTGGCCTCGGCTGGTGCGGCCACTGCCAGCTCGGCCCGCTGCTGCTCTGCCGCGACGGGCCCGTCGTCGACTACGACGTTGCCTACCCGCTGCTCGTCGTGAAGGAGTTGTGATGGCCGGCCCCACCTTGGCGGTGTGGAAGTTCGCGTCGTGCGACGGCTGCCAGCTCACCCTTCTCGACTGCGAGGACGAGCTGCTGACCATCGCCGAGCAGGTGCAGATCGCAACGTTCGCCGAGGCGTCGAGCGCGATGGTCGCCGGACCCTACGACGTGTCGCTGGTCGAGGGCTCGGTCACCACACCCCACGACGAACAGCGCATCCGCGACATCCGCGAACAGTCAGGAATTCTCGTGACCATCGGGGCATGTGCCACCGCGGGCGGCGTCCAGGCGCTGCGCAACTTCGCCGACGTCGAGGAGTTCACGTCGGTGGTGTATGCCCAGCCCGACTACATCGACACGCTGGCTACCTCCACGCCGGCGTCGGCACATGTCAAGGTCGACTACGAACTGCGCGGGTGCCCGATCGACCGCGGCCAACTGCTCGACACGCTGGCCGCCCTGCTGATCGGGCGCAAGCCGAGGCTGCCGGCGGCCACTGTGTGCACCGAGTGCAAGCGCAGCGGGGTGACGTGCATCGCCGTCGCCGAGGGCATTCCGTGCCTCGGACCGGTCACCCATGCCGGATGCGGGGCGCTGTGCCCGCGCCACCACCGCGGCTGCTACGGCTGCTTCGGGCCGGCGGCCACACCGAACACGCTCGCGCTTTTTCCGGTGTTGCGCCGTGACGGCATGTCCGAGGGTGACGTCGACCGGGTGTACTCGACCTTCAACGTCGCGCAGTTCTCAGCCGAGCGAGGTGACCGATGACCGCCGAAACCACCACCGAAACCCGCACGATGAGGGTGGACGTGCTGACGCGCGTGGAAGGCGAAGGGGCGCTGAACGTCACGCTGCGCGACGGCGAGCTGGAAAGCGTCGAACTGAACATCTACGAGCCGCCGCGGTTCTTCGAGGCTTTCCTGCGGGGCCGCAAGTACACCGAACCGCCCGACATCACGGCCAGAATCTGCGGCATCTGCCCGGTCGCCTACCAGATGAGCGCCTGCAACGCACTCGAGCAGGCGTGCGGTGTGACGGTGGACCCCGGTCTGGTGGAACTGCGCCGACTGCTCTACTGCGGGGAGTGGATCCACAGCCACACGCTGCACATCTACCTGTTGAACGGGCCGGACTTCCTCGGCTACCCCGACGCGATCAGCATGGCGCGCGAACACCGCGAGGCGGTGGAACGCGGGCTGGCGCTGAAGAAGGCCGGCAACCGGCTGATGGAGCTGATCGGCGGGCGGGCCATCCATCCGGTCAACGTGCGGCTGGGCGGGTTCTACTCGGTGCCGACACGCGGCCAGCTCGACGCGATGGCCGAGGAACTGCGGCGGGCGCTGGACAACGCGCTGTGGACCGCGAAGTGGGTCGGCGGGTTCGAGTTCCCCGACGTCGAGATGGAACACGAGATGCTGTCGCTGACGCAGCCGGGCCGCTACCCGATAGAGAACGGCACGATCGTCCGGAGCGCCGGTCCGCCGTTCGACGTCGCCGACTTCTGCGACCACGTCGTCGAAGTCCAAGTGCCGCACTCCACCGCGCTGCATGCGACCCTCGACGGCCGGCCCCATCTCACCGGGCCACCGGCTCGGTATTCGCTGAACTCGGCACTGCTCTCGCCGATCGCCCGGCAAGCCGCCGCCGAAGCGGGACTGGGTGCAGAATGCCGAAACCCGTTCCGTGCCATCGCGGTTCGCGCGGTCGAGGTGGTCTACGCAATCGAAGAGGCGCTGCGGATCATCGAGGCCTACGAACGCCCGCCGCGACCGTTCGTCGACGTACCGCCCCAGCCGGGCATCGGTCACGGCGTCAGCGAAGCGCCCCGGGGCCTGCTGTACCACCGGTACGAGGTGGCCGACGACGGGTTGATCAAGGCGGCCACCATCGTGCCGCCCACATCGCAGAACCAGGGCGCGATCGAAGCCGACATGGCCCGGCTGGTGTCGGCGAATCTCAGCGTGACCGACGACGAGTTGACGTCCATGTGCGAGAGGCTCATTCGCACCTACGACCCCTGCATCTCCTGCTCGGCCCACTTCCTGACTCTGACGGTGCGACGGATGTGACCCCTCACGTCGCCGTCATCGGCATCGGGAACGGCTTCCGGCGCGACGACGGCGTCGGGCCCGCTGTCGCGGCGGCCGTCGAAGCACGGAGGATTCCAGGCGTGCGCGTGCTGACCGAGGCCGCCGATCCGGTCACCGTGCTGGATGCGTGGGCCGGCGCGCGGCTCGCCGTCCTGATCGACGCGGTGGTCACCGAGACCCCGCAACCCGGCCGGATCCACCGTTGCACCGCGGACCAGCTGGCCGGGTCGCCCGCCGTCAGCTCGCACGCAGTGGACGTCGCGACGCTGTTGGCACTGGGCGAAGCGCTTGACCGGATGCCCGACGACGTCGTGGTGTTCGCCGTCGGAGCCGCGGAGACCGGCTACGGGCCCGGGTTGACGCCCGAGGTGGCGGCAGCCGTACCGCGCGTCGTCGACGCGGTGGTGGCCGAAACCGAAGGGAGGCAACGCTCATGGGCACGCACTGGCTGGTGATGGACCGGGATGACGCCGGGGCGCCGTACCGGGCGCGGCTTGCCGCGGCGGGCCGGCACCTACCGGCGACCCGGCTCACCACCGACGAGTTGATGTCGTCGACGCGTCACCGCACGCACATCGACCTTGAGCGGCTGACCGGCATCCACGAGCGGCGGGTATCGGTCGGTGAGGAGGACTCCTACAGCCTGGCCACCGCGGCCGCGCGAGACTGCCTGGGAAAGGCCGGAACTGACGGCACATCGCTCGACGTGGTGATCAACTGCAGCATCACCAAGTTCCACGACGGGCTCACCCAGTGGCTGGAGCCCACGATGAGCGCCGCCGTCGCACACGCGATCGGCGCCACCAATGCGATGACGTTCGACGTCTCCAACGCGTGCGCCGGGATGCTCACCGGCGTGACGATTCTCAACAACTGGATACGGCAGGGTTTCGTCGAACGCGGTCTGGTGGTCAGCGGCGAGTACATATCGCCGCTGGGCCGCAATGCGGCTCGTCACATCCGCACGATCATGAGCAAGGAACTGGCCTGTCTCACATTGGGCGACGCCGGCGCAGCGCTGCTGCTCGAGCGGGCCGGCGCAGGGCCGGGCGCCATCAGCCTCGCCGGGTTCACGACGATCGCCGACCACAGCCGGCTCTGCCTCGCGTATCCGAAGGGCAGCGACCCGGGTGCGCGAATGTTCACCGACTCCAGGGCAATTCAGCGGGCTGCGATCTCCGACACCCCGCTGCTGCTGCACGAAGTGCTGGACGCGGCGGGCATCGCGATCCACGACATCGACCACGTGATCACGCATCAGACGTCTGCCCGGGCGATCCGCAAGGGCATGGCGAAGATGTCGGAGGTGTTCGGTGAGGGCCCGCGCAACGACGCGGTGATCACCGTGGACCGCTACGGGAACACGGCCTCGACCACACACACCGTCGCGCTCGTTGAGGAACTCGAGGCGGGGCGGATTCTGCCCGGCGAGACGATCGCGCTCATCGCACTGGCATCGGGTCTGGAGATTGGCGTCGTTCTCGTAACTGTGGACGAGGATCTGGTGGGCCGCTATGGGCACGGTCATTGATCGGGTGGAGGTCGCCCGCGGCGGGTGGCTTCCTGGGTGGGGTGGCCGACACAGCGCATTGCATCTCGCGGTCGCTGCGGCGAAGTCGTGCCTGCGCGCGGCGCATCGCGACGCCGACGACCTCGACCTCTTGGTGAACACCGGGATCTACCGCGACAAGAACCTGGGGGAGCCGGCGCTGGCCGCACTCGTCCAGGAAGACGTGGGCGCCAACCCCGAAGACCCGCACGGCGATGCGCATGGCACGTTCTCCTTCGACGTCGCCAACGGCACCTGCGGCGTGCTGACCGGTCTGCAGATCGTGGACGGATTCCTGCGCTCCCACACGATCCGTTACGCGCTGGTCACCGCCAGCGACGCCGACCCGGGCCGCGGGCTGAGCCGCAACTTCCCGTTCTCGCCGGTGGGTGCCGCACTGCTGTGCCGCTGGGCCGACGACGACTCCGGGCTGGGTCCGGTCAGCTGGGTGACCGAGTTCGACGACGGCGCGCACTTCAGCGCCACAGTCGGATCCGAGAATGCGCGCAACGTGTTGCGTTTCCACGTCTCGCCGGATCTGGACGAGCGGCTCGCCGCCGCGGCCGCGAAGGCCGCCCGCAACTGTCTGCGCGAGGCCGCGCTGAACCCATCCGACATCGATCTGGTGATCGCCGCCCCGGCCCGGCCCATCTACCGCGCTACCCTCGCCACGCAGCTGAATGTGGCCGCCAAGCGGGTGATCGTCGCCGAGGACGAGCGCACACACACCGCAGCGCTGGCGGTCGCACTCGACCGTTCCCTGGGCCGCATGCCGGGTAATACGCGCATCCTGCTGGTTGCCGCCGGCGCCGGAATCACCGCGGGCGCAGCGCTGTACCGCGT
>JBAPQQ010000616.1:0-2281 GCA_049280695.1 Mycobacterium sp. | reverse complement strand
TCACCACCCTGCGCGGCCACCAGCGCACGGAAGCTGTCCATGGCCGAGCCGTCGCGCAACGTCTCCGACGGGTCGCACCCGTCGAGGCCGGCCACGGAGAGCATCTCGGCAGCCAGCGCCAGCGTCAGCTCCATTACGTCGGCGGGCCCGCCCCCGGCCAGCACCTCGAGCGCCTCGGCGACCTCCACCGCGTTACCGACCGCTAAACCCAGCGGGGCGTTCATGTCGGTCAGCAGCGCACGCGTCACCACCCCGTGTGCCACGCCGAGGTCGACCATCGTGCGGGCCAGTTCCCGACACTCGGCCGCCGTCTTGAGGAAGGCGCCGGACCCCACCTTCACGTCGAGCACCAGCGCCCGGGTTCCCTCGGCGATCTTCTTGCTCATCACCGAGCCGGCGATCAACGGCAACGACTCCGTGGTGGCGGTGACATCGCGCAACGCGTAGATCTTGCGGTCCGCCGGCGCGAGTTCCCCGGCGGCGAACACGGCCGCGCCGACGTCGCGAAGTTGTTGCCCGATCCGGTCTTTGGAGAGTTCGGCCGTGAAGCCGGCGATCGACTCCAGCTTGTCCAGCGTGCCCCCGGTGTGCCCCAACCCGCGGCCTGCCGCCTGCGGCACGGCACCCCCGCACGCGACGACCACCGGCACCACCGTCAACGTCAGTTTGTCGCCCACCCCGCCGGTGGAGTGCTTGTCGACCGTAGGCCGGCCCACGTCGGAGAAGTCGAACCGCTCCCCCGACGCCACCATCGCCGAGGTCCAGCGTGCGATCTCGTCGCGGTCCATCCCGCGCAGGAAGATCGCCATCAGCAGCGCCGACATCTGCTCGTCAGCGACCTCGCCGTGAGTGTAGGAGTGCACCACCCAGTCGATCGCATCGGCGGACAGGTGCCCGCCGTCGCGCTTGGTCCGGATCACCGTCGGCGCGTCGAAGTACATGCCGGTCAGCGAGGCCGCGTGAGGTCGTCCGGCCCGAACGCGTCCGGCAGCAGGTCGTCCAACGACCGCGGACCGTCGGGCGTATCGACGAGCAGGCCCGGGCCACCGTGCTCCATCAACAGTTGCCGGCACCGCCCACACGGCGTCAGCAATCGCCCCGCCCCGTCGACGCAGACCAGGGCCAGCAACCGCCCGCCCCCGCCGGAGTGCAGCGCGCACACGACCGCGCACTCGGCACAGAGAGCAAGGCCGTAGGAGACATTTTCCACATTGCAGCCGACCACCGTACGGCCGTCGTCGGCAAGCGCCGCCGCGCCGACGGGAAACCCCGAATACGGTGCGTATGCGCAGGCCGCAATCGCATTCGCCTTGTCTCGCAAAGAGTCCCAGTCGATGTCGATGCTCACGGTCGCCACTTCCGCCGTCGTTTGTGACCCGTACCGGCACGCCGCTGATTCCACAGACGTGTCGCCACATCACCTTAGCTGGCCGCGGCGCTCTGAAATCGGTCTACAGTCCAAAGGTCCACCGAAGGTCGTTGGAGGTCGCATGAAGACGAGGGCCCGCAAGACCCTCCACCGTGGCGACCCCGGCGCGTGGGCCTGGGTGCTGCACCGCATCTCCGGCGCGGCCATCTTCTTCTTCCTGTTCGCCCACGTCCTCGACACGGTCCTGTTGCGGGTCAGCCCGCAGGCCTACGACGAGGTCGTCGAGATCTACAAGACACCGCTGGTCGGCGTGCTGGAGGCGGTGCTGGTGGCCGCGGTGCTCTACCACGCGTTCAACGGAATTCGGGTGATCGTGCTCGACTTCTGGTCGCAGGGACAGCGGTATCAGCGGCTGACGCTGTGGATCGCCGGAATCGCCTGGCTGGCCGTGATGGTGCCGGTACTGATCGTGCTGGGTGCCCGGATGGTGGAGCGATTCGTATGACGTCGCCGGCTGACTCGCGTTCTCCACGGCGTCGCAACTTCGAGAAGTATGCGTGGCTGTTCATGCGCCTCTCCGGGATCGTGTTGGTGTTCCTGGCGCTGGGTCATCTGTTCGTGACGCTGCTGGTCGACGACGGCGTGTACCGCATCGACTTCAACTACGTCGCACGGCAGTGGTATTCGCCGTTCTGGCGGGTGTGGGACCTGCTGCTGCTGTGGCTGGCGCAACTGCACGGCGGCAACGGCATTCGCCAGGTCATCGACGACTACGCGCGCAGAGATTCGACCCGGTTCCTGCTCAAGGCCCTGCTCGCGATCTCGATGACGGTCACGCTCGTGCTCGGCTCCTACGTGGTGGTGACGTTCGACCCGAACATCTCTTCGTGATTTCGGCGCGCAAACGTGCGC
>JBAPQQ010000615.1:0-2778 GCA_049280695.1 Mycobacterium sp. | reverse complement strand
GCGGACACCACCGATTTTCGATACCGCCGGTCTTGGATAGAAAACGCCGTGACCAGCGGAGACAAAGTGGAGCTAAGGGGATTCGAACCCCTGACCTACTCGATGCGAACGAGTCGCGCTACCAACTGCGCCATAGCCCCTGGCCGCTAGCAGGTTACCAGCCGACGGCACCCACGGGTGAACCACGCCGAGCCGCCCGGCTTACTGGCCGGCGGCCCTGGGCAGGTGATACTCCAGCGGTCCGGGCGCATAGTCGAGGTGCTCGAAAATCGGGTCCTCGTCGTCGATGTCCAGCACCGCGGCCCCCGGCTGGCGCATCCGCGACGGCATGCCGTAGTCGCGATCGGCGGTGTTCTGCACGCCGACCCGCGAACGCGCCAGTCGCTGCACCCGCCGCCGCCGCACCTGCTCCTCGATGCGGGTCTGGCGTCGTAGATAAGCGAGATACAGGATCGTGATCGTCCCGGCAGTACCGCAGGCCCACCAACCGCCCGGCCACGCCGTAACCGCGGCGATCGTCGTCGCGATCAGAATCAACGACATCCCCAGCAGCACGCGCTTGCGGAAGCGGTACTTGCGGGCGCTGACTGCCTCAGCGGTCTTGGACTCATACAGCCGGCGCCGCGACGAAATGTGGGGCGCTTCCGTCGTCGGCGGATCCTCTCCCGACTCCAATCCCGACGTGTCTTCGACGTATTCGTACTCGTCGGAGGTGCCGTCGTCCTCGGAGTCCTCGGCGTCCTCCGCGTCGTCAGCGGCCACCGGCTCTGCCACGGGCTCAGCCACCGGCTCGCCGGCGCCGACAGGCAGTGCGCCGGAGTCCTCCTCGACGATGTCGACGTCGATGATGTCGGGCTCGGCCAGGGCTTCCGCCGCTGCCTTCACCACCACCGCTTTCTTCGACGGCTCGTCGTCGAGGTCCTCGTCGTCCTCGTCGACGGGTTGCCAATCCGGATCGCTGCGGTGCCCGTCGGCCGGCCCGCGCTTCTTCAGCCTGGAGCCCGCGGCGCTGTTGAGCACCCGGGTGGCCAGCGCGACGTCACTGGTACGGCGCACGGCGTCACGCTTGCTGATCAGCATCGGCACGAGGACGAACAGCCACAGCACCACGAGGGAGATCCACAGGAGAGATTGCGGAACGCTTGGCATGTTGCCTGCTCCTTTCACCGTCAGGCTAGGTCCGCGATCAGCGCAAAGGACGAAGGCGCGCCGCATGACCAGCACAATTACACACCTGTAATTCGCCGCAGGCAAGCACCAACAGGCACATGAGTCACATCTGTAACAGAATGGCCGCGTCCCGGCGCGCCGAGAATGCAGCAAGGGTCGTGGTGGGCGGCCGCACCACGACCTGGAATGCAATTTCGGCGCAGATACCCCCTCAGGACCAGTGGGCCTGGCCCGCGCGCACCAGTCTCCCGGCCACCGAACCCTGTACTTCCTCGACGGTGATTGCCAGCAGCAGGTGATCGCGCCATGCTCGATCGACGTCGAGATAGCGCAGCAGCAGGCCCTCCTCGCGAAAGCCGACCTTGGCCAGCACACGCCGGCTCGCGAGGTTCTCGGGACGTACGGTCGCCTCCACCCGGTGCAGGTTCACCACCCCGAAACAGTGATCCAAACCCAGCGCCAGCGCGCCCGTAGCGACTCCGCTGCCGGTGGCCGCGCTGGCCACCCAGTATCCGATCCACGCCGACCTCAGCGCACCGTGCGTGACGTTGCCGACTGTCAGCTGCCCGCAGAACTCGCCGCCGAGCTCGATGGCGAACGGGAGCATCCGTCCTCGGCGCGCCTCCCCGCGCAAGCCCGAGCACACCGACGGCCACGACGAAACCGTCTGTCTGCGAACCCAATCCGTGTCGGTCGTCGGCTCCCACGGCTCGAGATGCGCACGATCGGCCAGCCGGATCCGGCTCCACTGCGCCGCGTCGCGCATTCGCACCGGCCGCAGTTGCACCTTGCCGCCGTCCACCCGGATCGGGCCCACGGTGGCCGGCCACCCCGGGTGGACGGAGCTGGTGCGAAAAAAGCTCACGCGAGAGGTTTTCGCGATCAGCCGCGCTGAGCCAAGAACGCCACGCGGACTATTTCGCCGGTGCGGATCTGTTCTGCGTCGCTTGGGACGATCACCAAGCAGTTGGCTTCGGCCAGCGTCGCCAGTAAGTGCGACGATGCTCCGGGCGCGCCGAGCACCTGCACCAGGTACTCGTCGGTGTCCTGATCGCGCATGAGCTGCCCTCGCAGGTACCCTCTGCGCCCTGGCACGGACGAAATCGGCGACAGGGTGCGCGCTTCGACGACACGCCGCATCGGCTGACGCTTGCCCAGCGACAGGCGGATCAGCGGCCGCACCATCACTTCGAACACCACCAACGCGCTGACCGGATTGGCGGGCAGCAAGAACGTCGGCACTCCCTCCGGGCCGAGCTGACCGAATCCCTGCACCGAGCCGGGATGCATTGCCACCCGGGTGATGTCCATCTCGCCGAGCGTGGACAGTACCGACCGCACACTCTCCGCGGCGGCTCCGCCGACCGCCCCCGCGATCACCAGCACCTCCGCACGGTTCAGTTGACTTTCGATGACGTCCCGCAGTTCCTTCGGATCCGTGCTGACGATCCCCACCCGGCTGACCTCGGCGCCGGTGTCGCGTCCGGCAGCCGCAAGCGCGTACGAATTCACGTCGTACACCTGGCCGTTGCCCGGAGTACGGGAGATGTCGATGAGCTCGCTGCCGACACTCATCACCGACAGCCGCGGCCGTGGATGCACCAGAAC
>JBAPQQ010000614.1:0-12922 GCA_049280695.1 Mycobacterium sp. | reverse complement strand
GGGTGATCGACCCGATCGACGGCACCAAGAACTTCGTGCGCGGGGTTCCGGTGTGGGCGAGTTTGATCGCACTGCTCGACGACGGCGTGCCGTTGGCCGGCGTGGTCAGCGCGCCCGCCTTGCAGCGGCGGTGGTGGGCCGCCGCGGGACAGGGGGCTTTCGCGGCGCTTGCCGGCGCACCGCCACGACGGCTTGCGGTGTCGGGGGTGGACGACCTGTCAGCGGCGAGTCTGTCGTTTTCCAGCCTGTCCGCGTGGGGTCCGCGTCGCGACCGATTCGTTGCGCTGACCGATGCGGTGTGGCGAGTGCGCGCCTTCGGCGACTTCTATTCCTACTGCCTGGTGGCCGAGGGGGCGGTCGACATCGCCGCGGAACCCGAGGTGTCGGTGTGGGATTTGGCGCCGCTGGACATTCTGGTTCGGGAGGCCGGTGGCTCGTTCACCAGCCTCGAGGGCGTTTCGGGCCCGCACGGCGGCAGCGCAGTGGCGACGAACGGGCTCTTGCACGACGATGTGTTGGCGCGCCTGTCCCGCTAGAAAGCCTCGGCCGCGCCGAGCGTGACGCTACTGCGAGAATCGGCGGCATTATTCGCAATACCGTCACGTTCGGCGGAGAGGCCCGGCCGGCGAGTAGCCTTGCGCCAGAGTGAGTGATCCGTTCACCGTTCCCACGAAGTACTGGCATCGCCTGAGCGACGGCCGGATTCAGTGCGACGTGTGTCCCCGCGCCTGCCGGTTGCACGACGGCCAGCGCGGTTTGTGTTTCGTCCGGGCGCGGGCCGACGACCAGATCGTGCTGACGTCGTACGGTCGATCGAGCGGGTTCTGCGTCGACCCGATCGAGAAGAAGCCGCTCAACCATTTCCTCCCGGGTTCGGCGGTGCTGTCGTTCGGCACGGCGGGCTGCAACCTCGCCTGCAAGTTCTGCCAGAACTGGGATATCTCCAAGTCGCGCGAACTCGACACGTTGAGCGGCCGGGCGACGCCGGCCGACCTGGCCCGTACCGCTGACGAATTAGGTTGCCGCAGCGTCGCTTTCACCTACAACGACCCGACGATCTTCTGGGAGTACGCCGCCGACGTCGCCGACGCCTGCCATGACCGCGGCATCCGGGCGGTGTCGGTGACAGCCGGCTACATGTGCCCCGCCCCGCGCGCGGAGTTCTACCGGCACATCGACGCCGCGAACGTCGACCTGAAAGCGTTCACCGAGGAGTTCTACCGCACGGTCTGCGCGGCGCGCCTGCACGACGTGCTCGACACACTGGCCTACCTCAGGCACGACACCGACGTCTGGCTGGAGATCACCACGCTGCTTATTCCCGGCCGCAATGACGGCGACGACGAGATCGCCGCCGAGTGCGCGTGGATCCGCGAGAACCTCGGCACCGACGTGCCTTTGCATTTCACCGCCTTCCACCCGGACTACAAGATGACCGACATCCCCCGCACGCCGGCGGCGATGCTGACGCGGGCGCGGCAGATCGCGATGGCCGAAGGCCTGCATTACGTGTACACCGGCAACGTCCACGACACCGACGGCGGAACGACGGCATGCCCGGACTGCGGGGCGGCGGCCGTCGTGCGCGACTGGTATTCGATGCGCCGGTACGCACTCACCGACGACGGGCGCTGCAGTGATTGCGGCACGCAGTTGCCGGGTGTCTACGACGGGCCCGCAGGACGGTGGGGCTCACGACGGCTGCCCGTACGGATCGCGTGAACAAGTGTTCGCTGAATGTGAGTTGCGTAACAAGGACTCGCTACCTTACTCGAGAGTAAGATACGGTGATTCCATCGCCCAACCACCATCGAGGCTGATGAAATGACCGAAATAGTCCCGTCAAACGGCGCCGCCCACGAGAGCCGCGTCGGCTTGCGACGCCACAAGCGCACGCCCAGCGCAATCGGGCTGGCTTTGGTGACGCCGATCGTCGGGCAGGAGTTCCTGGACAGGCACCGTCTGCGCGATCCGCTGAACCGCGCCCTGCGCTACGGCATCAAACAGGCGTTTTGGGTCGCCGGTGCCGGCACGCGCCAGTTCAAGCGCGTGCAGGGGTTGCGCGGCGGGCCCACCCGGCTGAAGGCCAGCGGCAAGGACTACTTCGACCTGACCCCCAACGACGAGCAGAAGATGATCGTCGACACGGTCGGCGAATTCGCCGAGGAGGTTCTGCGTCCCGCAGCGCGCCAGGCCGACGACGCAGCGGAATACCCGGCAGAGCTGATCGGCAAGGCTGCCGAACTGGGCATCACGGCGATCAACATCCCCGAAGACTTCGACGGCATTGCCGCGCACCGCTCCACGGTGACCAACGCGCTGGTGGCCGAGGCGCTCGCGTATGGCGACATGGGGTTGGCGTTGCCGATCCTCGCCCCCGGCGGTGTCGCGTCCGCGCTGACCAATTGGGGCAGCGCCGATCAACAGGCCACGTACCTGCCCGAGTTCGCCGGCGAGAACGTGCCGCAGGCGTGCGTCGCGATAGCCGAGCCGCATCCGTTGTTCGACCCGACCGCGCTGAAAACCACCGCCGTGCGCACCCCGAGCGGCTACCGCCTGAACGGCGTGAAATCGCTCGTGCCGGCAGCAGCCAACGCCGAGCTGTTCATCGTCGGCGCCCAACTGAACGGCCGGCCAACGCTTTTCATCGTGGACTCGTCGTCGAAAGGGCTGGCCGTCAGGGCCGACCCGAGCATGGGGATCCGCGCCGCGGCCCTGGGCCAGGTCGAGTTCGACAACGTCACGGTTCCGCTGAGCGCCCGGCTGGGTGAGGACGCCGCCAGCGACGCCGACTACTCAGAAGCCGTCGCGCTGTCGCGGCTGGGCTGGGCGGCGCTAACCGTGGGAACTGCGCACGCGGTGCTCGACTACGTCGTGCCCTACGTCAAAGAAAGGCACGCGTTCGGCGAGCCGATCGCGCACCGCCAGTCAGTGGCGTTCATGTGTGCCAACATCGCGATCGAACTGGACGGGCTGCGGCTGATCACCTGGCGCGGAGCGTCGCGGGCCGAGCAGGGCCTGCCGTTCGCGCGGGAAGCGGCGCTGGCCAAGCGGCTTGGCACCGACAGGGGCATGCAGATCGGGCTCGACGGCGTGCAACTGCTCGGCGGCCACGGCTACACCAAGGAGCATCCCGTCGAGCGCTGGTACCGCGACCTCCGGGCGATCGGTGTCGCCGAGGGCGTAGTTGTCATCTGACGGAGTCACCTAAGGAAAGTCGAACCATGGCAATCAATTTGGAGCTCCCGCGCAAGCTGCAGGCGGTCGTGGACATGGCGCACGAGGGTGCGGCCGAGGTGCTGCGGCCGATATCCCGCAAGTGGGATCTGCGTGAGCACGAGTACCCCGTCGAACTCGACACGCTGGCCGACCTCTTCGAGGGAATCTCGGAGGCCAACGCCATCGCGTTCGCCGGAGCCGAAGCGTTCCGGGACGCCGACGGGGCGAAGAGCGAGAACCACAACGGCGGCAACATGTCGGCCGTCGTCAACGTGATGGAAGTGAGTTGGGGCGACGTCGCGCTGGTGCTGTCGATACCCCGCCAAGGGCTGGGCAACGCCGCGATCAGCGGAGTCGCCACCGACGAGCAGCTGGCGCGGCTGGGCAAGGGTGTGTGGGCCGCGATGGCCATCACCGAGCCCGGCTTCGGCTCGGACTCCGCCGCGGTGTCGACCACGGCCAAGCGCGACGGCGACGACTACGTCATCAATGGCGAGAAGATCTTCGTCACCGCCGGTTCGCGAGCCAGTCACATCGTGGTGTGGGCGACGCTGGACAAGTCGAAGGGCCGCGCCGCGATCAAGTCGTTCATCGTGCCGCGTGATTACCCGGGGGTGACCGTCGAACGGCTCGAGGACAAGCTCGGCATCAAGGCCTCCGACACCGCGGTGATCCGGTTCGACAATGTGCGCATTCCGAAGGACAACCTGCTCGGCAGCCCGGATATCGACGTCGAGAAGGCCTTCGCCGGGGTGATGGAGACCTTCGACAACACCCGTCCCATCGTTGCCGCGATGGCCGTCGGCATCGGCCGCGCGGCCCTCGAAGAGCTGCGCAATATTCTCACCGAGGCCGGCATCGAGATCTCCTACGAAAAGCCGGCGCACTCGCAAAGCGCCGCCGCCGCTGAGTTCTTGCGGTTGGAGGCCGACTGGGAGGCCGGCTATCTGCTGACCGTGCGCTCGGCCTGGCAGGCCGACAACGACATCCCCAACAGCAAGGAAGCCTCGATGGGCAAGGCCAAGGCGGCGCGGGTGGCCAGCGACATCACCCTCAAGACCGTCGAATTGGCCGGCACCACGGGCTATTCCGAACAAACCCTGCTGGAGAAGTGGGCACGGGATTCCAAGATCCTCGACATCTTCGAGGGCACGCAGCAGATCCAGCAGTTGGTGGTGGCGCGGCGGCTGTTGGGGCTGTCGTCAGCCGAGCTGAAATAGTCGTGGTTTAAGCCGATCCGGCCTGGGTACGTCGGTCATCATCATTAACATGGATCCGACGTGAAACAGCGTGCCTCCGGGATCGCGGAACCAGGCCGCGATAGCCGCCTCGCCGAGGCGGTGCTGGCTCGCGCCGGCATCTTGCAGGGCGTTTCGCAGGCCGCCGCGGCCGACCTGATCCGGCAGCTGCACCTCGTCGAATATCCGCGCGGCCAGGTCATCTACTCCACCGGCGACCCGGGCGACCGGCTCTACATCGTGATCACCGGGAAGGTGAAGATAGGCCGCCGCTCGGTCGACGGCCGCGAGAAGTTGCTGACCATCATGGGCCCGTCGGACATGTTCGGCGTGTTGTCGATGTTCGACCCGGGTCCCCGGACAGCGACTGCGACAGCCATCACCACGGTCTGCCTGGCGGCCATGAACCGCGACGCGTTGACCTCCTGGATCGCCGGCCGGCCGGAGATCACCGAGCGTCTGCTCCGCGTGCTGGCGCGCCGGCTGCGACGCACCAACGACCACCTGACGGATTTGATCTTCACCGACGTGCCGGGCCGAGTCGCCAAGGAACTGCTGCGGATGGCGCAGAAGTTCGGGACCACCGAGCGCGACGGGATGCGCGTCAACCACGATCTCACCCAGGAGGAGATCGCCCAGCTGGTCGGGGCCTCGCGGGAAACGGTGAACAAGGCGCTGTCCGACTTCGCCCAGCGCGGCTGGATCCGCTGGGACGGCAAGAGCGTGCTGATCCTGCACACCGAGCGGCTGGCGCGCCGCGCGCGGTAGGTGCGCCCGGCTCCCCGCGAGCAGGCGCCAAATCGCACGCGGAAGGCTTCGGTAATGCGATTCCGCGTCTGCTGGCCGAGAGTGGTGCGGCTAGATCCCCGTCCAGGAGACGTCGATGAGGTGAGCGACGTCGATCGCCTGCGCCTCCTTGGACGCCGGCTTGTCGATCTCGTCGCGGACGTACTTGGCGATGAACCGCTTGATCTCGGTGTCCACCCCGCCGACGATTCGCAACAGCTCACCGCGCAACGAAGTGGAGGCCACGTCGACCGTGATGTCCGACGGGCGCGGCTTGGCGACGTCGATGTAGATGAACAAGGGCTTGGCCGCCTGTGCCTCGGCGCGCAGCTTGATCTCCCCGGCGACGTTGAACCTCGGCTTGTCCAACTTGATGTCGATGACCAGGTCGATCGCGAGTGGAATGCGGATGTCGAAGGTGATCGTGTCGCCGAGGTGCCGGTAGGCCTTCGGCTGCTTGATGGTGACCTTGGCGGTGACCTTGGCCAAGCCACCGGGACCCTGACGCATCGGACCCATCTCGAACTGGTCGCCGGCGATCACGGCGAACGCGGCCGCCACGCGCTCTTCGGTGACGGCCACTTGGAAGAAGTCACGGCCGAACTGGTCGTAGGAGATGTACTCGTCGCTGTGCATGTCGCTGACTACCATCCCACGACGTCTGCGGTGCCGGCAGTGAACGCGCCGACGCGACCGACGGGCCTTGTGGCGACACCGAACGAAAACTAATGTCACTTTTAGTTTGGCCAAGGCCGATCCAGAGGGAGCCGACGATGGAGTCGTTCGTCCACCTGCGCAAAGGGACCACCCCGAAGCGACTGCACGCCGACCTCGACGGGCTCAAGGACGACGAACTGGGCCGCGGCGGATTCACCGGCCGGACGGCGAACATGTACCGCCGCCATGACCCCACCGCCTACCGAAGCGTCGGGCCGCTGCGACCCGTCGACGTGCTGGCGGGCGAGCTCAAACCCGGCGACGCCACCGACGCGGCCGGCACTCCCCTGCTGCTGTTCTCCAACCCCGACTGCCGCGTCCGTTTGAGCCGGCGCACCGAGGCGATGCCGTTCTACGTCCGCCACGTCGACGGCGACCTGCTGTCGTTCGTCCATCGCGGTTCCGGGCTTATGCAGACAGAATTCGGACCGCTGCGCTACCGCGAGGGCGACTGGATCTACCTTCCGAAGGCCACGACGTGGCGGCACGTCCCAGATTCGGGGCCCGACGCGACTACCACGCTGCTGATGATCGAGGCCGCCGACGAGTTCCGGGTGCCCCCGCCGGGCGTGCTGGGCCGGCACTTCCCGTTCGACCCCTCGCAGGTCACCGTCCCCGAACCGGCGCCTTCGGCCGACCCACCGACCTCCGGCGACGAGTACGAAGTTCGCTTGGTGCACGAGGGCGGTCCGACAACGCTTTACTACCAACACAATCCGCTCGACGTCGAGGGCTGGCGCGGCGACAACTTCCCGTTCACGTTCAACATCGCCGACTACAACGTCGTGACGTCGCCCAGTGTGCACCTGCCGCCCACCGTGCACCTGTTCATGCAAGCCACCGGTGTCTACGTGATGAACTTCCTGCCCAAGCCCGCCGAAAGCGTGCCCGGCACCGAGCGCACGCCGTGGTATCACCGCAACGTCGACTACGACGAGATCGCGTTCTTCCACGGCGGATCGCTGTACGGCATCCCGATGCCGCCGGGATTGATTTCGCATGCGCCCCAGGGAGTTCACCACGGCGTACCCGAGAAGGCGCGCGAACGTGCCCGTCGCAAGTTCGACGAGTACGACAAGGTCGACTGGCAGGTCATCGCCATCGACACCCGCCGGCGGCTGGTCCCCTCGGCCGAGATCCTGGCCAACGATCTGGGCCAGCACTGAGATGCGCCACTCCTACGACCGCATCCCCTATCTCGTTGCCTACCAGAATGATTCAGGCTTTCGCGACGTGTACGGCGGGGTAGCCGAACTCGTGGTACTGGAGAGCTACCTGCTGCGCCCGAAGGACAGGCCGTCGGACACCGTGCTGGTGTTCATGCACCCGATCGGCGGCGGGGCGTACCTGCCGATGATCAACGCGCTGGCCCGCGCCGGCCATCACGTCATCTACTGCAACAGCAGGTTCCGCGGCACCGACTCCGCGCTGTTGATGGAGAAGGTGGTCCAAGACCTCGGCGAATGCATCAAAGATGCCAAGAACCGGCTGGGTTACTCCAAGGTGGTGCTGGCCGGCTGGAGCGGCGGCGGCTCGCTGTCGGTGTTCTACCAGCAGCAGGCTCAGCACCCGACCGTGACCGCGAGCCCGTCCGGTGACGGTCCGGACCTGACCAAGCTGGGCTTGATCCCCGCCGACGCCGTCATGCTGCTCGCCGCTCACGTCAGCCGGCACGGCACACTCACCGAGTGGCTCGACGCGTCCGTCCTCGACGAGTCCGATCCCACCAAGCGCGATCCCGAACTCGATCTCTACAACCCCGACAACCCGAACCAGCCGCCCTACAGCGAGGGATTCCTCGCCCGCTATCGGCAGGCCCAGATAGACCGGAACCGGCGAATCACCAAGTGGGTCAAAGCGAAACTCGCCGAAATCAAGGCCGCCGGTCGCCCCGACGACGAGTTCGCGTTCGTCGTGCACCGCACGATGGCCGACCCCCGCTGGCTGGATCCCGCCGTCGACCCGAACGAACGCGCCCCCCGCAGCACTTATCTGGGTGACCCGCAGTGGGTGAACAACTCGCCGGTGGGTTTGGCCCGGTTCTGCACGTTGCGCAGCTGGTTGTCGCAGTGGAGCTACGACGACGCCAACGGCGACGCCGTCAAGTGCGGCCCCGACATCGCGGTGCCGACGCTGGTGATCGGCAACCTCGCCGACGACGCCTGTACGCCCAGCCACACCCGTCGTCTCTACGAGGCCATCGGCCATCCCGACAAGGAGATGCACGAGATACCCGGCGCAAACCACTACTACGCTGGCCCAGGCCAACGCGAGACGCTGCGGCGGGCCGTCGGTATCTGCACCGATTGGCTTGTCAGCCACGGCCTTTCACAGGAGCTCGACGCGTGACCGTCGCGGGCCCACTCGACGGTATCCGGGTGATCGAAGTCGGCACGCTGATCTCCGGGCCGTTCGCCGGGCGACTGCTCGGCGACCTCGGTGCCGAGGTGATCAAGATCGAGCCGCCGGGGCAGCCCGACCCGCTGCGCACCTGGGGTCAGGCCGAACTGAACGGACACCACGTCTTCTGGACGGTGCATGCCCGCAACAAGAAGGCGGTGACGTTGAACCTGCGCGTCGCCAGCGGCCGCGAACTGTTCCTGGACCTCGTCGAGCGCTGCGACATCGTCGTCGAGAACTTCCGGCCCGGGACGCTCGAGAAGTGGGGCCTTGGTTACGACGTTCTGCGCGAACGAAATCGGGGCATCATCCTGGTGCGGGTGTCGGGCTACGGACAGACCGGGCCGGACGCTTCAAAAGCCGGGTACGCATCGGTCGCCGAGGCTGCCAGCGGGCTGCGGTACATGAACGGTTTTCCCGGCGGCCCACCGCCGCGGCTCGCGCTGTCGCTGGGCGACAGCCTGGCCGGCATGTTCGCCGTGCAGGGTGCACTGGCCGCGCTGTACCGGCGGACCATCACCGGCGAAGGCCAAGTGGTCGACGCGGCGCTGACCGAATCCTGTTTGGCCGTGCAGGAATCGACGATCCCCGACTACGACGTCGGCGGGGTGGTCCGCGGACCGTCGGGCACCCGGCTCGATGGCATCGCGCCGTCGAACATCTACCGCACGGCCGACGGCAGCTGGGTGGTGATCGCCGCCAACCAGGACACCGTGTTCCGGCGGCTGTGCGCGGCGATGGGCAGGCCGGAGCTGGCCGCTGACGAGCGGTTCGCCAATCACGTTGCGCGAGGCCGGAACCAGGACGAGCTGGACACGATAATCGGCGACTGGGCGATTGAGCGCCAACCCGGTGAGATCATCTCGACGCTGTCGGAGGCGGGGGTGATCAGCGGACCGATCAACACCGTCGCCGAAGTCGTGAAGGACCCGCAGCTGCAGGCGCGCGGCATGATCGCCGAACACTGGGACGAGCGGCTCGGGCGGCCCGTGCTGGGACCCGGTGTCGTGCCGGTGTTGTCGCAGACGCCGGGCACCATCCGCTGCGCCGGGCCGGCACGTCCCGGGCAACACAACGACGATGTCTACGGCGGGCTGCTCGGCAGAACTGAGGCCGAGCTTCGGCGACTGCAGGCAGAAGGAGTGATATGACCGACCTGCCCACGCATGTGACCATCCGCGAGGTGTCGCTGCGTGACGGCCTTCAGATCGAAGAGCCTATTCCGTTGAGCGCCAAGCTGGAACTGCTCGACGCGGTGGCGGCGACCGGCGTACGCGAAGTCGAAGCCACCGCGTTCGTGTCGCCGTCGAAGGTGCCTGCGCTGGCCGACGCGCCCGAACTCGCCGCCGAGCTCGGCCGCTACCCCGACATCGCCTTCTCCGCGCTGGTGGCCAGCGCCAACGGCGCCAAACGCGCTGTGGCGGCCGGGCTTCGGTCGATCGAATACGTGGTGTCCGCATCCGACGGGCACAGCAGAGCGAACGTCGGCCGTCTCAGCACCGAAGCGACCGCGCAGATCTCGGACATCGTTGCCGTCGCGCACGAGGGCGGCGCATCGGTGGAAGTGATCGTCGCGTGCGCATGGGACTGCCCGTTCGACGGACCCACCCCGCCGCGCCGGGTGGTGGGCATCGTCGAGAAGGCTTGCGACGACGGCGTGGATCGCCTCGCGCTGGCCGACACCATCGGCACCACCACTCCTGGTCGCACAGCTGACCTGTTCGGCGAGGTGCATACGGTCATCGGCGGCATTCCGCTCGGCGCGCACTTCCACAACACCCGCGGCGCCGGACTGGCGAGCGCGTATGCCGCCGTCCAATCGGGTGTCACCCGGCTCGACGCGTCGGCCGGCGGGCTGGGTGGTTGCCCGTTCGCGCCCGGTGCGACCGGAAACATCGCCACCGAAGACCTGGTGTACATGCTGCGGGACAGCGGCATCGGGGTGGACGTCGACCTCGATGCCGCGATCGCCGCGGCCGGGGTGGCCCAGCGCGTCGTCGGACACGAGCTGCCGGGCGCGTTGTTGCGGGCCGGCGATCGGCTGCTGTGATCATGCCCGCACAGCAGGCGCTGAGCTCCAAGGGCCGCCAGACCCGGGAGGCCATCGAGCTGGCTGCCCGAAAGCTGTTTGCGGAAAGGGGGTTTCACGGCACCACACTCGCCGACATCACGTCGGCGGCCGGAAAGTCCCCCGCGGCGTTCTACCGTTACTTCGACGACAAGGAAGACCTGCTCGCGGCGCTGGCCGAGTCGTTCTTGAACGACGTCGTGAAGCCGTCGTGGCTGAGCGTCTCGCTGCCGGACTCGCCCGACGACACCGAGTTCTTCACAGCGGTCGTCACGGGCTACTGGAACATGTTCAAGCAGAACATCGGCATCATGATCGCCGTCGCGCAACTCGCCGCGACCCAACCGCGATTCGCCCGCGTGCAGAACGAGTTCCGCCGATTGGGCATCGAGATCGTCGCCGCCTCGGTGCGCAGGGCGCAGGATCAGGGCTACGGCCGGGAACTCGAGCCCGTGCACACCGCGGCGGCCATCGCGCTGCTGTTCGAGAACTTCACCACCGTGTTCGTGGGGTCGTCGGGCCTGGGACAGCTCAGCGACGAGGACGCGATCGCGACGCTGTCGACGATCTGGAAGAAGACGCTGTACGGCAAGTACTAAGGAGAAGCTCTGTGGATTTCACGCTGCCCGAACATCTTCCGGGCGTCTTGACCGAACTCGATGCGTTCATCGAGAGCGAGATCAAGCCGCTGGAGCGGGAGAACATGCAGTATTTCGACCAGCGCCGCGAATATGCGCGGACCGACTGGGAGAACGGCGGCATCCCCACCCGGGCCTGGGAGGACCTCCTCGGCGAGATGCGCAGGCGCGCCGATGCGGCCGGCTGGCTGCGCTACGGTCTGCCGGCGTCGCTGGGAGGCCGCGACGGCAGCAACCTGGACATGGCGGTAATCCGGGAACACCTGGCGGCCAAGGGACTCGGCCTGCACAACGACCTGCAGGACGAGTCGTCGGTCGTCGGCAACTTCCCGCAGGTGATCATGATGGAGCGCTTCGGCACCGAGACCCAGCGCAAGGAATGGTCCGAGGCGATGATCAGAGGCGAGCGCGGCTTCGCGTTCGGGCTCACCGAACCCGGCCACGGATCGGACGCGACCTGGCTGGAGACACGCGCGGAACGCGGCGGCGGACACTGGATCATCAACGGTGCCAAGCGTTTCAACACCGGCGTGCACCGGGCCACGCACGACCTGATCTTCGCCCGCACCTCTGGTGAGCCGGGGCAGGCGCTGGGTATTACGGCGTTCCTGGTGCCGTGCGACGCGCCAGGCTTCGAGGTGCCCTACTACTGGTGGACGTTCAACATGCCGTCGGACCACGCCGAGGTTGAACTGCACAACGTCAGAGTCCCCGACGACACCGTGCTCGGCGAAGTCGACCGCGGGCTGGAAGTCGCGCAGACGTTCCTGCACGAGAACAGGATCCGGCAAGCGGCGAGCAGCCTGGGCGCCGCGCAGTACTGCGTCGACCGGGCCGTCGCGTACGCGGGCTCGCGGGTGGTGTTCGGCAAGCCGCTGTCGGTGAACCAGGCGGTGCAGTGGCCGCTCGTCGAACTGCAGACCGAGGCGCAGATGGTGCGGCTGCTGGTGTACTACGCGGCCTGGCATCTGGACCGCAACCACCACCTCGAGGTGTCCGACAAGGTGTCGATGGCCAACTACCGCGCCAACCGACTCGTGTGCGAGGCCGCCGACCGGGCGATGCAGACCTTCGGCGGGGTCGGCTACAGCCGGCACGAGCCGTTCGAGCACATTTACCGGCATCACCGCCGCTACCGGATCACCGAGGGATCCGAGGAGATCCAGATCCGGCGGGTCGCCCAGCGGCTGTTCAAGTTCGGCCGGGAGCGGCGATGACGTCCGCTGGCGCGCCGACCGTGGGGGCCAGGGTCGAGAATTCGGCGATTTCGCGCCGTATAGCCCACGCTCGGCGATGTGGCCGCCGATGATTGACCGACTGCCGGAAGTCCTCGCGCCGGTGCTGGGCGAGCCCGTCGTCGTCGAGAAGCTCACCGCACTCACCGGCGGAGCCAGCCGGTCGACGTGGGCGTTCCAGGCCAATGGCCGGCGACTGATCCTGCGCACCGGCCCCCCCGACGACGTCCACGTACCGATGGCCATCGAGGCGAAGACGCAGCAACTGGCGGCCGCGCAGGGCGCGCCGGTGCCGCATGTGCTGGTCGCCGACGAGACGTTTCTGATCTGCGACTTCATCGACGGCGAGACGATCGCTCCGCGAATCCTCCGCAAGCTCGACGACACCGCACGCCCGCGCCTGCTGGAACAGTGCGCGCAGGCACTGGCCGCGATCCACCGCGTCGACCCCGCGCAGGCCGATCTGCGTCCTCGAGACCAGATGGCGCTGTGGCGCGCTCAGCTCGACGAGATGGGCGATACCACCGCGACGATCGAGTGGACGCTGCGCTGGCTGGACGCCAACCCGCCGGCGCCGTCGCCGACGGTGATGGTGCACGGCGACTACCGCATGGGCAACCT
>JBAPQQ010000613.1:0-2613 GCA_049280695.1 Mycobacterium sp. | reverse complement strand
CACCTGCGGCAACCCGGACTGCCCCGCCGGCGGTGACGACGGACGCGCCTCCAACGTGGTCATCCACGTCGTGACGGAAGCCTCGGCGCTGCAGGCGCAACCGGACCCGCAGATGTCCGGCAAGGTGAACCAGCCGCAACCGAATCCACCACCCGAAACCAAGGCCAGGCCGGCGGGGTTGCTGATGCGCGGTGGGATCGTGCCGGCGCCGCTGCTGGCCGATCTGATCCGGTCCGGTGCCAGGGTCAGCCAGGTGCGCGTTCCCGGCGATGCGCCCGAGCCGGGTTATCGGCCCTCGGCCAAGCTCGACGAATTCGTGCGGGTGCGGGATCTGACATGTCGCTTCCCTGGGTGCGAGGAGCCCGCGGAGTTCTGTGACATCGACCATACGATCCCGTATCCGGTCGGGCCGACGCATCCATCCAACCTCAAATGCCTTTGCAGGAAACATCATTTGCTGAAAACTTTCTGGACCGGCATCAACGGCTGGGCGGATCGCCAGCTCGCCGATGGCAGAGTGATTTGGACTTCGCCCACCGGTAAGACGTATAACACCATGCCCGGCGGCCGAATATTCTTCCCCGACTGGGAGATAACTGCTGCGGCATTGCCGGGGCCGCGAAAACCATTGGCCGACATGGATAACCGCGGTCTGATGATGCCCCGACGACAATGCACCCGCGCCGCCGACCTTGCCCGACGAATCGAAGAGGAACGCGCACTCAACGCCGTCGCCCGGATGACCGAACTTGCGGCCAACGACAACGCCGTACGCAATAAACCCCCGCCCACGGACCCATGGGAAATCCGGACGCGCAGCGATACCTGCGACGATCCCCCGCCGTTCTGACGCGGACCGCATTGGATCGTGCGGAACTCATCTGGGTGCGATACGGCTGTGGTTCCGGAGCGGCGCCGAGAGATCATGGCAGGATGCACCGTCCGACACCTGACAAACCCAAAGCCGGCCAGGAGTCCGTGTGGGATTACCCCCGCCCGCCGCGGCTGGAGCCGTTCACCGGCACGATCACCGTCGAACTCGGCGGACAGGTCATCGCATCGACTGAGCGTGCGTGGCGCGTGTTGGAGACGAGCCATCCGCCGACCTATTACCTCCCCCGCGACGCTTTCACTCCTGGTGTGCTCCGGGAAGCGCCGGGCTCGTCGTGGTGCGAATGGAAGGGCCAAGCCACCTACTACGACCTGGTGACCGCGGCCCGGGTGGCGCCGAAGGCGGGATGGACCTACCAGCATCCGACGGAGGGCTTCGAGCCGATCGCCGGCGCCGTCGCGGTGATGCCCGCACTGGTGGACCGCTGCACTGTCGACGGCGAGCAGGTGGTACCGCAGCCGGGTGGCTTCTACGGCGGTTGGATCACCAGTCGCGTGGCCGGTCCGTTCAAGGGCGTCCCAGGTTCCATGGCCTGGTAGCGGGCCGTGAAAAGGCGCGCGCTCGGACTGCTGGCCGCACTGCTGCTCGGTGCGCTGCCGGCGCTGGCGTTTCCCGCGCCGTCCTGCTGGTGGTTGGCCTGGTTCGGTGTGGTGCCGCTGATGCTGGCGGTGCGCGCGGCGCCGAGCTCCTGGGAGGGCAGTGTCCGGGCGTGGTTCGGCCTCGGGGGTTTCGTGTTGGCCACCCAGTATTGGCTGCTGCCCAGCGCCGGTCCTCTGCTCGTCGGTATGGCCGCCCTCGTCGGCGTGCTGTGGGTGCCGTGGGGGTGGGCCACTCACCGATTGCTCGCCGCCCCTGTCACCGGCTCCCGGGTGCTTGCCGCCACGTTGGTGTTACCCAGCCTCTGGGTTCTCGGCGAGGCAGCGCGGTCCTGGCAGAGCCTCGGCGGCCCGTGGGCATTGCTGGGTGCGTCGCAGTGGAACCAGCCCGTCACTTTGGCGTCTGCCTCGCTTGGCGGGGTGTGGCTGGCCAGCTTCTTGATCGTCGCGGCCAACACCGCACTTGCCGGCGCCGCGCTACATCCTGCCTGGGCGGGTCGCGTCTCCGCGCCGGCGATAGCTTTCGTCTGCGCGGCCGCCGGCCCCGCGTGGTTCGTGTGGGGGCCCTCCCCCGCGGCCGGTCCGACGGTACGGGTGGCGCTGGTGCAGCCCGGTGACATCAAGGACTCCAACGCACGTCGACAGGCCGGTGAACTCATCACGGATGAACTCGAGGGGCAGCACGTCAATCTCGTCGTGTGGGGCGAGAGCAGCGTCGGCGTCGACCTCGCCGACCACCCCGACATCCTGGCGGACCTGACGGACCTGTCCCGGCGGCTCGACACCTACCTGCTCGTCAACGTCGACGCCCGGGCGCCGACCGGCGGAATCTACAAGTCGTCGGTGCTGATCGGCGCTGACGGGGTGCAGGGCACGTACCGCAAGACGCGTCTGGTGCCGTTCGGCGAGTATGTCCCCCTGCGGCGGCTGCTCGGCCCCATCGCCCGCCACACCAAGGCCGCCGCCGAGGACCGCCGCCGAGGTAGCGGACCCGTGGTGCTGGACGCCGGTTCGCTCGCCGTCGCACCGCTGATCAGCTACGAGGCCACGTTCTCCGACCTGCCCCGGCGAGCAGTGCAACAGGGCGCCGAGCTGCTTGCCTACCAGAGCTCCACCTCCACGTTC